>JBBRGR010000036.1:0-9412 GCA_038223815.1 Gemmatimonadales bacterium | reverse complement strand
GTATGGCCTCGGGGTGGCCAGGCTCGAATTGGCGCGCTTCAAGGTGCTCGCCCGCGAAGGACCGCTCCAGCCGGTCGGTGTGAGCTGGGTCGCGGGGTCGCGCGCGGCCCTGACCCGAGCCCTGGAACTGGACGCCACCCTCCTCGGGGCGGCCGAGGCATTGGCACTGGCACCAACGCCCCGCGAGGGCGTGTCGCGGGTTGGCGATGGGCTCGCGCTCCTCAAGCGCTTGCGCACTGCCCTCCCCCTCTCGCCCCCTGCGCGTCTGGCGCTGGGCCGCCTCGAACGCGAGGCGGGCAATGCGGACACCGCCGCCGTCCTGCTGGGCGAGGCAATGGCACAGGGCGCCGACAGCGGCGTGGCGATGCTGGAAATGGCGCGCGTGCTGCACCAGGCGGGACGTGCGGTCGAGGGCCGAGGGCTGCTCTTTGCCGGCGCGGGACGGACCAGCAGTGCGGAGGCGGCCCGGCGCTATCGCGAGGAACTCTCCTGGGTCGCGACACCCACGGAGATGACATCGTGGGACAGTACGACCGTGGCCACCCGCCGCAGTTGGCTCGAGGCCTTCTGGGCCGGCCGCGATGTCCGCGAAGGGCGCGAGGAAGGAGAGCGGTTGGTCGAACACTACCGACGCTTCGAGTTCGCGGTCAAGAATTTCCAGATCACTGTTCCGCAGGTCGGTCGGCAAAAGGTCCGCAGCGTGGCCGTCGCGACGGATCAGAGCTGGATCTCGCCGGCCAACACGGTGAGCAGTGACGCGGCCGCACCCTCGCAGCTCGAGAGTGAGTCCAGCGACAACCTCGCGTTCAACGATGCCCTCTCGGCGACGGTGGGCGTGAACATCCCCTTCCGCATCTTCCAGGTGACGCAGGACCTGATGGATGACCGGGGCATCATCTGGATTCGCCACGGCAAGCCGGACATCAAGGCGCAGACCTCGGGTGGTCTGGCGATGGAGGGATGGCTCTACAAGCGCCCCGGGGAGGAGCCGCTGGTGCTCTTTTTCGGCGAAGCGGACTTTGACGGGACGGCGGGCGCAAGCGTCCTGATCCCGACGCCCGCGGGTTCAAACGCCGAGGCGATCAACCAGCTGTGCGGGGCGGGACTGGGGCTCTGCGACCGTCTCCTCCCGGACGCAGTCGGGGCAGGGCTCGGCTCACTGCAGAGCGGCCAGCCGAGACAGCGCGGCGGATCGCAGGTCCGCGCCTCGCCCAACATCATTCGTGATGAGCGCAATGCGGGGATCGCGCAGATCGGCCGCGCGGTCACCAGCGACGCGTTCGTCCGCTCCTTCGACGCGCCCCTCGATCCGATCACGCAGATCTATGGGCTCGGTCGGGCGTCCGGCGGGGCGCCGCGCCTGGTGGTGGCGTTTGCGCTTCCCGGGGAAAAGCTCTCCTACGGCACGCCGCCGGAGGCGGGTGGCCGTGCCATCTATCCCGTGCGCGTCCGCTTGCTGAGCATCAATCAAGCGACCGGGCAGCGCTACGAACTCGACTCCCTGCGCCAGTTCGCGGCCGGGGCGCCGCTCAAGGCGGGGCAGTACCTCACCGGGGTGGCGGAGATGAGTGTCCCCGCAGGTCGCTACACGACGACGTTGGTCCTGACCCAGGAGGGCGGCAAGGGGGCGCTTGCCCGACTCACCGCCGTCGACGCGCCCGGCGCGGGCCGCCTCCAGATCAGTGACGTGGTACTTGGCCGCGAGGGCAGCGGCATCTCCTGGAACTCCGGGTCGAGCCGGGTCCCGATGAATCCACTCAATGCCTACGTGAAGGGGGCCGACGCCGAACTCTACTATCAGCTGGGAGGTCTCAGGGCGGGAGAGAGCTATACCACCCGCTTCGAGTTCATTCCCGCCGCCGACAAGGAGCAGAAGCCGAAGCTCTCCGTCGCATCGAGCGCCGTGGCGGATGCCGAGCGCGTGGAGGTCCTCCGGACGCTCGCACTGGAGAATCTCGATCCCGGGTCGTATCGGCTGCGCGTGACGGTGAAGGGGGCAGGCGCCGAGACGACTGCGATGGCGTGGCTGGTGATCGTCAAGAAATAGGGCCCGCGCGGGGGAGGCCTTGCGGGTGCCGGGTACTTATTGCATATTTATGCACTATGCAGAAACCGACCCTGGCGCTCGCCTTCTCCGGCGGCCTCGATACGTCCTACTGCGTCCCCCGGCTCACCGAGCGGGGGTTCTCGGTCGATACCGTCTTCGTGAACACCGGCGGCACCACGCCCGAGCAGTGTGCGGCGATCCGCGCCCAGGCGGTGGCGGTTGGGGCGGCGGCGCACCATGAGGTGGACGCCCGCGAACTGGTCTTCAATCGCTTCGTCCGCTTCCTGATTCAGGCCAACGTGCTTCGGGGCGGCGTCTATCCGCTCTCGGTGGCGGCGGAGCGGACCCAGCAGGCGATCTCGGTGGTGAAGGTCGCGCGCGAGATCGGGGCAACCGCCGTGGCACACGGCTCGACCGGGGCCGGCAATGACCAGATCCGCTTCGACATCGCGCTCCGCGTGCTGGCACCGGAGCTGGAGATCATCACGCCGATCCGCGAGGAGTCGCTCTCGCGTGAGGCGTCGATCGCCTACCTCGAGGCCCGCGGGCTCCCCGTGCCGCCCCAGTCCGGCGCCTTCTCGATCAATCGCGGGCTCTGGGGCACCACCTGGGGCGGGGGCTGGACGCACGACACGTGGGAAGCGCCGCCCGAAGAGCTGCTCACGCCGCCCGCCGCTGCTCCCGCGCCCCGCGACGTGGTGATCACGTGGGTGGCCGGTGTGCCGGTGCTGGTCGATGGCATCGCCGGTCCCGGGCACGAGCTCGTGGACCGATTGAGCGACGTGGCGGCAACCTACGGGATCGGGCACGGCATTCACGTGGGCGAGACTGCGCTCGGCATCAAGGGGCGGATCGGCTTCGAGGCCGGCAGCGCACTCATCCTGATCAGCGCCCACCGCGAGCTCGAGAAGCTGGTGCTGACCAAGTGGCAGTCGTTCTGGAAGGATCAGCTCGGCACCTTCTACGGCGACCGTCTTCATGAGGGGCACTACTTCGACCCGGCCCTCCGCGACATCGAGGCGATGGTGGAGTCGTCGCAGCGCTCGGTCAGCGGCGAAACCCGCGTGCGGTTGTCGCCGGGGCGTTTCCTCGTGACTGGCGCCCGGTCGCCGTGGTCGATGATGGACCGCGCGGTGGCGACCTACGGCGAAGCGCATGTGCTGTGGACCGGCGACGAGGCCAAGGCGTTCGCACGCGTCGGGGCGATTCCCGAATTGCTGGCGATGCGGGCGAATGCCCGCGCCAACGGAGATGCGTGACATGGTGGTGACGACGCGCGTCCGGCTTGACCGGATTGCCTCCTCGACGCGCAATGCGGCGCTGACGACGGAAGTGATTCTGGGTGATGAAATCGTCGCGGCCGAGGGCTATCTCCTCGCCGTGCGCGTCCTGACCGACAAGAGCAGCTACAATGTGGTGGAGGACATCAGCGGTCGGATGGTGTCGCTGCGTGCCGGGGATGTGCTCGCCGGCACACTCGGCGTGCGTCGTGCGCTGCGCGGCTACGCGGGCGAGGTGCCGAAGACGATCGCCGTGGGTGACACCATCGATGTGCTCAACCTGGGCGGCATTCTCGGTCGCTGCACCTCGGCAAATCCCGAGATCGGGCCCCCGTTCCAGGCCGAGGTGCTCGGCGCGGTGCTGGCGTTCCCGGAGCTGGGCGATCGGATCGGCCGTCCGGCGCACATCCGGGATCGCGCGGTGCCGTCGGCGGAGACGCTCTCCTGTGACGTGCCGGTGATCTATGTGGCGGGCACCTGCATGAATGCCGGGAAGACCGTGGCCGCGACAGAACTGGTGCGCGGACTGGCGCGCGGTGGGATGCGCGTTGCTGCGACCAAGCTCACCGGTGTCTCGCTGATGCGCGACGCGCTGTCGATGCAGGATGCTGGCGCCGTCGCCGCGCTGACCTTCAATGATGCGGGGGCGGCCAGCACCCACGCGGGGATGACGGTGCCGATCGCGCGCGGGCTCTTCAACAGGCTTGCTGATCCGCGTGGACCGCGCCCTGATGTGATCGTTGCCGAGCTCGGCGATGGCATCCTGGGCGAGTACGGCGTGCAGGACATCCTGCGCGCGCCGGATCTGATGGCGCTCGGCGCGGCTTATGTGATGGCCGCCCCCGATCCGGTCGGCTGCTGGGGCGCGCGCGAATTGATGCGCGACGAGTTCGGCCTCCCGATCACCGCGATCACCGGCCCCGCGACTGACAACGCGGTCGGTCGCGACTATATCACGGCATCGCTCGGGCTCCCCGCGTTCAACTCGTTGCGGGATCCACAGGGGCTGGTCGGTGCGGTCCGGAGCGCGCTGGATCAGTGGCACGCGCGTCAGGGAGTCCGCGCGTGAGGGTGGCAGTCCTTGGCGGCGCCGGGTACGCGGGTGGCGAATTGCTTCGCCTCATTTTGCAGCACCCGGACGTCACCGAGGTCGTGGCGACCTCGCGCTCGCAAGCCGGGAAGCCGATTGGCGAGCTGCATCCTGCGCTCGCCATGCTCACCGACGCGCGCTTCGCGGCGCACGCCCCGGGGGATGTCGCCCGTGGCACGGACGTCGTCTTCCTGGCACTGGAGCACGGCGAGTCGGCGCGTCTCATGGGCGAGATCGTGGATGCCGGGCCCGGGCTGATCGTGGATCTCGCGGCGGACTTCCGGATCCAGGACGGACGGCTGCACACGGAGCACTATGGCGTGCACCATGCGCCGGAGTTGGTCCATCGCTTTCAGTACGGACTCGCCGATGTCCTCGGCACCTCGCTCCGCGGGGCCCGTGCGATCGCGGCACCGGGCTGCTTCGCCACGGCAGCGCAGTTGGCCCTCTACGCGATTGCCGATCTGCCGTTGGCGGCACCGCCGGTGATCTTCGCGGTGACCGGCTCAAGTGGCGGTGGGCAGGGGCTCAAGGCGACGGCGCACCATCCCGCGCGGGCGCACAACATGTTCGCCTACGGCGCAATGTCGCATCGGCACGAGGGCGAGATCCTCGAGCAGTGGCGCGGGTGGCGTGGCGACGCGACGGCGCACGCGCGCCTCATGCCGCACTCGGGGCCGTTCGTGCGGGGGATCTATGCGACGCTGCATGCGAGTGTCGGGTCGGGACCGGTCGGGGCGGGGGCGACCCATGGGTTGCCCCTACGGGACCACGTCGCGGCACGATATGCGGCCCGGCCATTTGTGCGGGTCAGCGACGCGCCGCCGGAGTTGACGCATGCGGTCGGGACCAACCTTGCGCTCCTGCATGCGACCATGTCGGCGGATGGTCGCGAGGTGCAGGTGATGTGCGCGATTGACAACTTGATCAAGGGCGCCGGCGGCCAGGCCATCCAGGGGATGAACCTCGCCCTCGGCCTCGACGAGCGGGCCGGCCTGCTGACCCCGGGACCCTTTCCATGCTGAGCCGCACCGATGGACCGGCGCTCCTGCCGGTGTATGCCACCTTTCCGCTCCGCGCGGTGGCAGGTCATGGGTCCTGGCTGGTGGATGACCAGGGTGACGAGTGGCTGGATGCCTATGGCGGGCACGCGGTGGCGACCTGTGGGCACTCGCACCCCGACGTGGTGGCGGCGATCGCCGACCAGGCGGCCCGGTTGATCTTCTACTCGACCGCGGTGCCGCATGCCGGTCGTGAGAAGCTCGCCGAGACCCTCGCGCGACTTTCGCCCGGCGGGTTGGGGAAGGTCTTCTTCTGCAACTCGGGCGCGGAGGCGAACGAGAATCTGCTCGGGCTCGCGCGACGCAAGACGGGACGGACCACGGTGGTCACCATGCTCGGCGGGTGGCACGGCCGTACCGCAGCAACGCTGGCATGCACCGCTGGGGCACGATATGAGGCTGGGGCCAAGCGCGCCGGCGTGCCGCTCTCGCGCAAGGTGCCATTCAACGACCTCGCCGCTCTGACCGCGGCGATGGATGAGAGTGTGGCCGCGGTGCTGCTCGAGCCGGTGCAGGGCTTCAGCGGCGCCCGCACTGCCACGGTGGCATTCCTCGAAGGGGCGCGCGCGCTGTGCGATCGTGTCGGTGCGAAGCTGCTCTTCGATGAGGTCCAGTGCGGCACCGGCCGTCTCGGCACCTTCACGGCCGCGGAGAGCTTCGGCGTGATGCCCGACGCGCTCTCGATGGCCAAGGGGTTGGCGGCCGGGCTGCCGATCGGTGCGGTGGTGGCGCACCCCTCCCTGGTGGACGACATCGCGATTGGTGACCTTGGCTCGACCTTCGGTGGGGGCCCGGTGCCGTGCGCTGCGGCGCTGGCCAACATCGCCGTGATCGAGCGCGAGGGGCTGCTCGAGAACGTCCGGAAGGTCAGCGCGCAGCTGCGGGCGGGCGCCGAGACCTTGGCGCATGTCGTGGCGGTCCATGGCAGGGGCTTTCTGCTCGGACTCGAGCTCGATGTGCCGGCGGCCGACGTGCAGCGCGCGCTCTGGAGTCGGCGGATTCTCACCGGGACCGCCACCGACCCGAAGACCCTGCGCCTCCTCCCGCCCCTCTCCTTCAGCCATGACGAGGCAGCCTTGCTGCTTGCCGGGCTGCGCGAGGTACTGGCGTGACCAAGCGTGACTTCCTCGCGATGGAAGAGTGGGAGCCCGAGGCGATCGATGCGCTGCTCGAGGTCGCCGGGCGCTGCAAGCGGGGCGAGATCCGCGATGGCTTGACGAAGAAGGTCCTGGCGATGGTGTTCCTGGATCCGTCGCTCCGGACGCGCGCTTCCATGGAGACAGCGATGTTTCTCCATGGCGGGCATGCCCTCGCGCTGGAGCCGGGGAAGGGAAGCTGGGCGCTCGAAACCGAGCTCGATGTGGTGATGGACGGCACGTCGGTCGAGCACATCATCGAAGCGGCACGCGTGCTCTCGCGCTACGCGGACGCGCTCGCGGTGCGGTCCTTTCCGAAGGGAATCGACTGGGCCACCGAGCGACTCGACCCGACGATCCGCAACTTTGCACGCTTTGCGGACAAGCCGGTGATCAATCTGGAGTCCGCACGCCGGCATCCCTGTCAGGGGCTCGCCGACGCGATGACGCTCCGCGAGCATCTGGGCGAGACGGCGGCCAAGCGCTTCGTGCTGATGTGGGCGTGGCACCCGAAGGCGTTGCCGACGGCGGTCCCGGCCAGCGCCGCGATTGCGGCGGCGCACCTCGGCATGGAAGTCACCATCGTCCGGCCGCCCGGCTACGACCTCGACCCGGACGATTACGTGGCGATCGAGACGCTTGCCACGACACGGGGCGGGTCGCTTCAGGTCACCGAGGATCTTGATGGCGCGATCGACGGGGCGCACGTGGTGTACGCGAAGTCCTGGGGCGCACTCGGGCACTTCGGCCAGCCGGAGGCCGAGCGCGCCGGGCGTGACGGGAAGCGCGAGTGGCGCCTGACGCAGGCCCGGATGCGCGCCACGGCTGGCGGCACCGGGATCGCGATGCACTGCCTCCCGGTACGCCGGAATGTCGAAGTGGATGGTGAGGTGCTGGATGGACCGAACAGCGCGGTGATCGATCATCGATGCTGAAGACTGACCCTTCGCAAGGAGTTCGCTCGCATGCCCATCGATCCATCCCAGGGTATCGCCGGCCTCAAGGGCGCCCTGCGTTATGTGCGGGCGTACCGCGATCACGTCTTTGTCGTCAAGCTCGGCGGCGACGTCCTCTCCAATCCGCACAACCTCGACACCGTCGCGGGCCAGCTGGCCCTGCTCTCGTCGCTCTCGATCCGGTTGGTCGTGGTGCATGGGGGCGGGACCCAGGCGAGTGCGCTTTCGCGGCGCCTTGGCCAGGAGCCGGAGCTGATCGCGGGGCGTCGGGTGACCGACGACGCGGCGCTCGAGGTCACCAAGATGGTCTATCGCGGCCTGCTCAACACCGATCTGGTGGCCGCGCTCCGGCGGCATGGCGTGCAGGCCACCGGCCTCTCCGGGGTCGATGCCGACCTGATCACGGCGCATCGTCGGCTCCCGCTCCGCGTGGTGGACGACGCCGGGACGGAGCGCACCGTGGACTACGGGCATGTCGGTGATATCGACAAGGTCGATCCCCGCATTCTCGAGACCTTGATGAACGCCCGCTTTGTGCCGGTCGTCTCCTCGCTGGCCGGCGATGCCGAAGGGAACGTCTACAATGTGAACGCCGACACGGTCGCGGAGTCACTCGCGATTGCCCTCAAGGCACAGAAGCTGATCTTCATGACCGGGGCGCCCGGCGTGCTCCGCGATCGCACCGATCCCTCGACCCTGGTGACGTTTGCCGACCCGGACGATCTCGCCGAGCTGATGGCGAGCGGCGCGCTGGTCGGTGGGATGCGCCCGAAGGTCGAGGCGTGCATCCGGGCGGCGACGGGTGGCGTCGAGCGCACGCACATCATTGATGGTCGGGCACCGGATGCCCTCCTGCTCGAGGCATTCACCGGCTCGGGCTGCGGCACCATGATCGTGGGACGAAAGGAGAAGGCGACCTATCTTGGCGTCGACCTGGCCGACTGAAGTCACCACGCTCCGGGAGCTGGTGGCCATTCCCTCGATCAGCGGGAATGAGCTGCCGGCCGCGGAGTACGTGGAACGCGTGGCCCGGGGACTCGGCCTCGATGTGGTGCGTGACGAGACCTCCGTCCGCGTCAGCGTCGGCGACGAACGCGCCGGCCCGACGCTCGCCCTGGCGTCGCATCTCGACGTCGTGCCGCCGGGCGAAGGCTGGACGCGCGATCCCTTCACCCCCGTGATCGAGGGCGACCTCCTCTACGGCCGCGGCTCGGGGGACGCGAAGGCATCGGTCGTGTCGATGCTGCATGCGCTTGGCGATGTTGCCGAATCGGGGCGGGCGCTGCGCGGACGGGCGCTCGGGATCTTTGCGTACGGGGAGGAGACCCGGAATGCGACGATGCCGATGGCCGTGGAGCGCGCGGGGCGGCTCGATGCCGCGCTGGTCGGTGAGCCGACCAATCTGGAGTTCTCGGTCGCGCAGCGGGGGTTGATGATGGTGGATCTGGTGGCGCATGGCGATCAACGACACGCCGGGTATGCCGCGACCGCGGGATTCACCAACGCGATCATCGTCCTGGCGCGCAACCTTGCACGCCTCGATGGCCTCGCGGACGCACGGGTGCACCCCGTGCTGGGCATCACCACCGTCACGCCCACGATGCTGGACGCCGGCGTCTCCCGGAATGTGACCCCGCCGACAGCGCGCGCCGTGCTCGACATCCGCTCGACGCCGGACTGGACCCACGACGAACTGGCCGCGCTGCTCCGTGAGCGCCTCGACTGCGAGGTTGTGGTGACGTCGACCCGACTGGTCCCCTGCGAGACACCCGCGGGATCAGTGCTGCTGGCGGCCGCGGAGCGCGTGCGGCCCGAGGGGACCCGCTACGGCTCGCCGACCTG
>JBBRGR010000035.1:0-9532 GCA_038223815.1 Gemmatimonadales bacterium | reverse complement strand
GGCGGCCAGATCGGCGTGGAGTCGATCTATGGCAAAGGCAGCACCTTCTGGTTCCTGATCCCGGTCGATGGTCCGCCGAAGCGCGCCGCCGGGTCGGCGTACGGATGAGGTGCGCCGTGCGGCGTGTCGCGATCCTCCTCGGGCGACTCGCGCTCGCGCTCCAGCTTGGGCTGGCCGGTTTGCCGGTGGTCGACGCTGCGGTCTTCCACCGCGAGACGCCGCACGACCAGGTCCACGTCGAGGCGGCCGGTGCCGACTGTCACCACGCGGACTGCGTCCTCGGCCAGTCCTTGCTCATCTCGTCCGGCATGCTCGAGCCCGACGCCCTTCTGCTGGCACGCGCGACCATCCGCATTGCGCCGCTGCAGCATCGCGATGGGGCTCCCCGCCCCGCCTCGCGCGGCATTCCGCTCGGCCCCCGCGCGCCTCCAACAACGATCTGAACTCCACGTCCTGAGTGCGACCGTCCGATCGTCTCGCCGTTGGCGAGCGATGACGCATCGCTGTGGTATTCTCTCGTTGTGATGGAGCTGTTCCAATGATTCAGACTCTGCTCTTGGCCACACTGCTGGCCTCTCCCGTGACGGGATCGCTGCCGCGCGCGGCGACCCCGACTTCCCCAATTGCCGTCGTGCTTTCCGGCCGGGTGGTCGATCCGGATGGCGCCCCCATTGCCGACGCTCGCGTGGTCATCCTCGAGGCCAATCGCTCCACCAGCACCGATGCCGACGGCCGCTTCCGCCTCGCCGAGATTCCTGAGGGGACCTACGGCGTTTCGGTCCGTGCGCTGGGCTATCTGCCGCGGGTGATTCGCATGACGCTGCGTGGCTCCGCTGCCACCCTCGAGGTACGGCTGCAGCGCACGGTGGTCGAATTGCCCGGCATCCAGACCACGGCGACGCCGCTCGGCACCTCGCTGCTCGAGTCGCCGCAACCCCTCTCCGTGCTGCAGGGGGACGCTCTCGTCGCCTCGCAGGCCGCCTCACTCGGGGCCGTCCTCGAGGGACTCCCTGGCCTGCGCAACTCGTCCACCGGCAGCGGCATCGGGAAACCCGTGATCCGCGGCCTCAGCAGCAATCGCGTCCTCATCCTCGACAACGGTCAGCGCGTCGAGACCCAGCAGTGGGGCGATGAACATGCTCCCAATGTCGAGACGGCCACGGCCGAGCGCATCGAGGTGATTCGCGGGCCGGCCAGCGTGCTCTACGGTTCCGACGCCCTGGGTGGCGTGATCAACGTGGTCCAGCGCGAGCTGCCCGATGCGACCGGTCGCAGCGGGTTCCTGCGAGGAACCGCCAGCAGCAGCTATGCCACCAACGGCAAGGCACCGGACGGCTCGCTGCTCCTCGAGGGTGCCCAGGGGGCGGTCGGCTTCCGCGGCACGATCACCGCCCGTCGGCAGGACGACGTCTCCACGCCGACCGGACCGCTCGCCAACTCCGGCCTCGGCATGACGGGTGGGTCCGGCGCCCTCGGCGTGCGCGGCGCGTGGGGCTCGGTCACGGCCAACGTCAATCATCGGACGGAGCGCCTCGAGATTCACGAAGATCCACTCGAGGAGCCGGGTGCCACGCCCTTCCAGCGGATCGGGGCGACCCGCGGCATGGTCACCGCCAACATCGCCCTCGGCGGGGCGCGACTCGAAGTGGATCTTGGCGCCGAACGGAACCGGCGCCGCGAATTTGAAGAGCGTGGTAGCGAGGACGTGGCGCTCGGGCTGCTCGCCACGACGCTCACGGCGAATGTGCACCTGCACCAGAGCTTCGGCACCGGTGTGGCGGGTGTGGTGGGTGTGTCCGCGATGCGTGCGGACTTCGAGAAGTTCGGCGCAGAGACCTTGATTCCGAACAATCGCGGCGACAACGCCGGACTCTACGCCTTCGCCCAGATGGACCGCGGCGCGTGGCAGTTCACGGGCGGCGCGCGCTACGATGCCCGCAAGCTGACGAACGAGGCGGATGCGGAGCTCGGCCTTGCCGCCGGCGAGCGCACCTACGCGGCGCTGACCGGGAACGTCGGTGCGCTCTATCGGTTGAGCGAGCCGCTGGCGCTGGTGGCCAACGTTGGTCGTGGTTTCCGCGCGCCCTCCCCCTTCGAGCTCTTCTCCAACGGCGTGCACGAGGGGACGATCCGCTTCGAAGTCGGCGACCCGACGCTCGACAACGAAACCTCCCTCAACGTGGACCTCGCCCTCCGCGCGCAGAGCGGCAGCGTGCAGGGTGAGGTGGGCGTCTTCCGGAATGCGATCCAGAACTACATCTACCCCAATCCATCCGGCGAGACGGATCCCGAGTCCGGTTTCCGCATCTACGAGGTTGCCCAGGGAGACGCGCTCCTCACCGGCGTCGAGGCCTCACTCGAGTACCACCCGCGCGCGTGGCTGCACCTCCGTGCGGGTGGGGACTACACCCGCGGGCAGAACACCACGCTCGACATCCCGCTGGCATTCGTCGCGCCGATGCGCGTGAACGGGGCCGTGCGGGTGGAAGGTCAGGGAACGACGGCGCTGGCACAGCCCTACCTGGAGTTCGGGCTCGAGCACAACGCGCGGCAGTCGCGCCTTGATCCCGATGACGTCGCCCCCGATGCCTACACGCTGGCGTCGCTGCAGGGCGGTGGTCGAGTGACGGTCGGCCGCCAGACGCTGCGGCTCGATCTGCAGGTGCGCAATCTCTTCGATACGACGTACCGCACGTTCCTGAGCCGGTACAAGTTCTACGCGAATGATCCGGGGCGGAATGTGGTGGTGCGGGTGGGGGTGGATTTTTAGGGAGTTGTGAGTTGTGAGTTGTGAGAGGTGAGTCGTGAGTTGTGAGAGGTGAGTCGTGAGAGGTGAAGGGGTGGTGTCATCCTGAGCGAAGCATCCCGTAGGGATGCGGAGTCGAAGGATCTCTCTCCGTGCGAGAAGGGAGGTCCTTCGACTGCGCCCCACCGCCCTTCGGGCGCAGGGCTCCGCTCAGGATGACAGCACCCCCTACACTCTCACGACTCACGACTTACTTCCACGCCCCCCGCAACTCCGCCTTCGCGCTCCATCCTGCCACCCGCGCGGCCAGAATGCGCGCGGCCAGCTGCACCGCGGCCTCGTCCTCTTCGCGGAACCAGGCGGGCGCCTCGCTGCCGAGGCAGAGCCATCCGACGAACTCGTCGCCGATGTCGAGGCGTGCGGCAACGACGGAGCGGACCCGATTCGGCTCGCTGCCCGGGAGTCCGGGCCAAGGCGTCTCGCTGAAGCGGATATCCGGCACGCGGGCCACGCTGCGCGAGCCGAGATGGAACACCAGGGCATCCACGGCATCGGTCGTGTCGGCGTCGAGGCGGAGGCGTCCGGAGAGCGAGCGGCTGCTGCCCATCAGCGCCCAGCAGTCGGGGGCCGGGGCCACCGCGATCACTTCGCAGCGGTCGTGCGGCACCTGATTGCTGAGTGCATCCGAGACGAGCTGCACCAGGTCGCCGCCTTCGCGCGCACGCCCGATTGCCTCAAGCATCCCTTCCGTCACGGCTGCGATGATCGCCGTGCGCTCGTCCGCGACCGGCTGTGGCACGACCCACGAAAATGCGGCGAGGCGTCGGCAGGCGGTTGCCAGCTGCGAGGCGACGCGGTGCAGGAGGCGCAGGTCGGTCAGCGTGTGCGCATCGTTTCGGAGCGAGCCGATCAGCAGCAGCCCGACATCTTGCATCTCGGCGCGGATCGGCACCGCCAGCACCGACGGATAGCCCGCTGCCCGGAGGCGATCCTCCAGCGCATAGAGCCCCTCCTGCCCCACGAGCGGCTCAGCCGGGGGTGGCGGCATCCGCTCGGCGGAGAGTCCTGCCGGACCGACGAGCACTGCCCCACCCCGCGAGGGGTAGAGCCAGAGCGCCACGATGTCGGCAGAGACCATCCCGGCGACGGTGTTGGTCAGCGCCTCATGCCAGGTGCCGAGGTCGGCAAGGGACGGACGCCGACCGGGCCAGGTGAGGACCGGGACGAGTGCGTCGGAGGCGGAGGGGTCGGCGAGATCCATGAGCGGCGGCAAAGGTGCACGGGGTATGCCACCTCGCGCACTATTGACATACCCCCACCCCCTATATAGGTTGCGGGACGTCCTCGCACCGGAGCATGATGATGGCCAAGGTCACGCTGCACATCGCAGGAATGAGCTGTGGGCACTGCCTGAACGCGGTACAGCAGGCATTGCAGGGGGTTTCGGGCGCCACGGTCGAGACCGTGCAGATGGGTCGCGCCGTCCTCGAGACCGCCGAAAGTGGTCCGACGGGGGAGGCATTGGCGGCGCTGGTCGCCGACGCAGGCTACCCAACCACCGCGACCGTGTCGGATGCCCACCACTACTGAGGCGCTGGCGCCTCACCCGGGAGAGGTCACCCTCACGGTCGAGGGGATGACCTGCGCCGCTTGTCAGGCGCGCGTGCAGCGTGCGCTCGAACGTGAGCCGGGGGTCAGTTCGGCCTCGGTCAACCTGATGATGGCCAACGCAGCGGTGCACTTCGATCCTGGGCAGGTGACCCCGGAGCGGCTGGTGGCGTTGGTGAAGGCCACGGGGTACGGCGCCTCGCTGCCCTCGCCCGATCACGGGGCGATTGCCGCCACCACCGACCGCGACGACACGCTGCAACTCGAGTACGCCACGTTGCGCCGGAAGGCGGGCTTTGCCCTCGGCGCGGGCGTCGTCGCGATGGTGGCCTCGATGCCGCTGATGGCGGTTGGCGACCACACCCACGGCCTGGTGGTGGATCCATTCATGACGTGGGCGATGACGACGCTCACGCCCGCGCTGCAGCGCGTGATGCCGTGGGCCTATGCCATCCCGAAGCCGCTCCTCTCCTGGGGACTGCTCGCTCTCACGGTGCTGGTGATGGCGTGGGCGGGTCGCCATTTCTACACCCGCGCGTGGGCCGCGCTGCGTCACGGGGCGGCCGACATGAACACGCTGGTCGCGGTCGGCACCGGTGCCGCGTTTGTCTATTCGCTCGTGGCGACCCTTGCACCGGACGTCTTCCTGTCGCGCGGGATTCCCGCTGACGTGTACTACGAAGCGGTGGTGCTGATCATCGCCTTCGTGCTGAGTGGCAATGCCCTCGAGGCGCGTGCCAAGCGGAACACGGCCACGGCCCTGCGCTCGCTGGCCGCGCTGCAGCCAGCCACGGCGCGGGTGGTGCGACCCGAGGGCGAGCTCGACCTGCCGATCGAGGCGGTGGTGCATGGCGACGTCGTGCGCATCCGACCGGGCGAGCGGATTGCCGTCGATGGCGAGGTGATTGAGGGCGAGAGCGCCGTGGACGAAGCGATGCTGACCGGTGAGTCGTTGCCGGTGGTGAAGCAGGTCGGCGCGCGCGTCATCGGCGGGACCATGAACGGCACCGGGGCGCTCCGCATCCGGGCGACGACGCTTGGCGCGGAATCGCTGCTGGCGCGGATTGTCCAGTTGATGCGCGATGCCCAGGGCTCGCGCGCCCCCATTCAGGCGTTGGCCGATCGGATCAGCGCGGTGTTCGTCCCCGTGGTGATGGTGCTGGCACTCCTGACGGCGATGGTCTGGGCTGCCGTTGGCGGCGAAGGCGGCGCGGTACGCGGCATTGCCGCCGGCGTGGCCGTGTTGATCATCGCCTGCCCCTGTGCCATGGGCCTCGCCGTCCCGACGGCCGTGATGGTCGCGACGGGGAAGGGCGCGGAGCTGGGCGTGCTCATCAAGGGCGGCGAGGCGCTGCAGCGCGCCGGCGACATCACCACCGTGCTGCTCGACAAGACCGGGACCCTTACCGAGGGGAAGCCGAGCGTGACCGACGTGGTGCTCGCGCCGGGGACCGCCTTCGATGAGACCGTCGCACTGGGTCTGATCGCGGCCGTCGAGGCCTCGTCGCAGCATCCGCTCGCCTCGGCGATCGTCCGCGCCGCTGGTGCGCGCGGCGCCAAGGTGGCCACGGTCGAGGGCTTCAAGTCAGTGACCGGCGCTGGCGCGAGTGGCGTGGTGGATGGGCATGCCGTCGTCGTCGGCACCAGTGCGCTGCTCGCCGATTGGAGCGTGGCAACGTTGCCACTCGACAGCGAGGCCGGGCGCCTCGCCGCGCTGGGCCGCACGCCGATCTTTGCCGCGGTGGATGGTGCGCTGGTGGCGCTCATTGCCGTGGCCGACCCGCTCCGCGCGACTTCGCGCGAGGCGGTCACGCGGCTCCGGGCGCTCGGGCTCGAGGTGGTCTTGTTGAGTGGAGATCGTCGGGCCACGGCCGAAGCGATCGGCCACGACGTGGGGATCCGCGATGTCGTGGCCGAGGTGCTGCCTGCGGCCAAGGTGGCGGAAGTGGCGCGCCGCCAGGCGATGGGACAGGTCGTGGCGATGGTCGGGGACGGCATCAACGATGCGCCCGCGCTGGCCCGCGCCGACGTGGGGATCGCGATGGGGAGCGGCACCGACATCGCCGTCGAGGCCGCGGATGTGGCCCTGATGCGCGCCGACCTGGGTGGTGTCGCCGATGCCATCGCGCTCTCGCGACGCACCATGAAGACGATGCACCAGAATCTCTTCTGGGCCTTCATTTACAACGTCGTCGGCATCCCCATCGCCGCTGGCGTGCTCTATCCGTCCACCGGTCTGCTCCTCTCGCCGATCCTGGCCAGCGCCGCGATGGCGTTGAGCAGCGTGAGTGTGGTGAGCAATAGTCTGCGGTTGAAGCGGTGGGCGCCTTGACGGCGAACCGCGAACCGCGAACAGGGGAATACTCGACTCGCGGTTCGCAGTTCGAGGTGGTTGTCATCCTGAGCGGAGTGGCCCGAAGGGCCACGGAGTCGAAGGACCTGCGTGGTCAACGCTACGCAGGTCCCTCGCGTTGCTCGGGATGACACGCAAGTGGTGCCGTCGAACAATCTGTATCGATCATCGATGATCGATCATCGATCATCCCTTCTCGGAGTTCCCCGCATGCCCCACGCCACCCACCTCCCCCCCGACACCAAGGACGCCCTTGCCAAGCGGTTGCGCCGCATCGAGGGCCAAGTGCGCGGGCTGCAGAAGATGGTGGACGAGGAGCGCTACTGTGCCGATGTGCTGGTGCAGATCGCCTCGGTGCAGGAGGCGCTCCGCGGGGCGGGGCGGATCCTGCTGCAGAACCACCTGACGCACTGCGCCACCGACGCGATCCGCTCCGGCAAGCCGGAGGAAGCGGAGCGCGTGGTCGCGGAGCTGGTGGAGCTGTGGGGGAAGGGGTG
This sequence comes from Gemmatimonadales bacterium, assembly GCA_038223815.1. Taxonomy (GTDB): domain Bacteria; phylum Gemmatimonadota; class Gemmatimonadetes; order Gemmatimonadales; family GWC2-71-9; genus Palsa-1233. The sequence continues at coordinate 2,328 of JBBRGR010000035.1, read as the reverse complement.
AGGGGCCCTCTGGTAGGCAGGCGATGACAAGTCTACTTGACAGCGAGACAAGTTGACTTTACATTCGCGGCGTCCTCAATCGTGGAGCTGACGCCGTGACCAAGATCCCCAATGCCGATGCCTGGGCCGATGCTCGTCGGATGTTCCGATGGCAGAGTACCGTTTCCGGCTTCCTCGTGGTCCTCCTGTTCGGACTTTCCTTCCGACAGGTCGGTCACCCTAACCTCGACTCGATGGTGCGCATGGCGTGGCTTTTCCTGCCACTTCCCGGACTCGTCTGGGCCGCTCGCGAGCAAATCGCGATGAATCGCCGTCTTGACGAATTTCACCGAATGGTGAACGGACGGGCAGCAGAAATCGCCTACCCGTTGACGCTCGTCTGGATCGCATTCGTCGCGCTGCTGACCACCGCATTCGGGTTCCCCGTCAGCGATTCCGCGCCGCTCGGTCTCCCCCCTGAAACGTTCTGGTGGGTTGGCGTGATCGTGATTGCCTGCGCGATCCACATGGTGGCTTTCTTCGTTGTGCACACGCGCTACACGATCCGCCAGTGACCAATCGGGTACAGGAGCTGCGGCTAGCCCGTCGGTGGACACAAGCTCGGCTCGCCGAGGAACTCGATGTCTCGCGGCAGACGATCTACGCCATCGAGAGCGGCCGCTTCGATCCCTCGCTGCCGCTCGCGTTCGCGATCGCCCGCTGCTTCGGGTTGCAGATCGAGGAAATCTTTACACCGGGTGGCTAGCGGGGAACGAATGTCCCATCTGGGAGTCCGATCCGTGGCGGGAGGCCCCCGCCAAGCACCGACGCGCCTGTCAGTACCTGAGCTTTGTCCCGGTGCCCCTCGAGGGGCTTGAGGCCTCTGTACCGTCGGATGTTGCTGGCGTGGTCGCCGAGGCCGACGCGGCGGTGCGTGAGCTGAACGCGGTATCGTATTCGGCATTGGCGCCGCTTGCCCGCCTGCTCCTCCGGACCGAGTCGATCGCCTCGTCAAAAGTGGAGGGGTTGCAGATGGGGGTGCGCGAACTCGCGCGTGCCGAGGCTCGGATAGAGGCTGGAGGAAAGGGAAGCGCGACGGCGATCGAGGAAGCGGCGAGGGCCAGCAGCTTCGGAGAGGAACAACTGCTGGCCATCCACCGGAAGTTGATGGAGCACGACCCAGGGCAGCAGCTGGATCGGCGGCAACGACTACGCACCGTGCGGTGACGACTTCGTCCCGCCGCCGGTGGAGGACGTGCCCCGATTGCTGGCAGATCTGTACGCGGCGATCAACGACGACCTGCTTTCGCCGTTGATGCAGGCGGCACTCGTGCATGCCCAGTTCGAAATCATCCACCCCTTCGACGACGGCAACGGCCGCACGGGCCGTGCGCTGATTCATGTGATTCTGCGTCGGCGTGGCGTCGCGCCGAGGTATGTGCCGCCGGTGAGTGTCGTGTTGGCTGCGGCGCGTGATCGGTACATCGGTGGGTTGACGACGTTTCGGGGCGATGATGTGGTGGATTGGATCGAACAGTTCGCGACCGCGGTGCACCGCTCGGCGAAATTGGCGAGTCGGCACGTGGCGCACGTCCGGCAGTTGATGACGGAATGGCGGAACAGGTTGACCAATGCATCGGCTCCCCGCGCCGATGATGCGGCATGGGCAATCATTGAAGTCCTGCCTGCACATGCGGTCATTGCCGGGCCCGTGGCCACGGGACGCTCCAAGGGAGCGATCTACCATGCGCTTGCGGAACTGGAAGGCGCAGGGGTCCTGATTCCCGTCTCAACGGGCAATCGGCGGCTTCCGTCTGGCGAGGACGCCGTGGTCCGCTCCCCGCCACGGAACACAGATCGCACATCCCGATCGCGGTTCTAGCGCACCACCCGCGCGAGGCCGAGCCGTGTCAACTCTGCATTCACGCCGTCAAGGCCGGCTCCGAGCAAGGTCGCCAGCTTGCCCAGTTCGACATCGAGCGCCGCCGCAAGGACCGCGTAGACCTCGTACGACTGAGCCGTCGGCTTGGCTTCGGTGCTGGCGACGACTCCGGACAGCGCCGCGATCTGGTTGTTGAGCTTGATCGGGTAGTTGAGCGGATCCTGGCCGCTCTCGTTCCTCACCTGGTAAATCTCCGCTTCGACCGCACTGAGTTGCTCCGTGAGCGTGGCGACGCTCCGTCGCAGGACGGCGGCGCGTGCGGTCGGCGCGACGCGGACTCGCGCGGCCAGCTGCACCTTGAGGCTCCGGATCGTCCGCACGGCGTTGTTCGCCTCGCTGGTCTTGTCGCGGATCTGGATCAGGAATCGGAATTGCGCATCGAGATCCGCCTGCGTCGCGCCGGACCG
>JBBRGR010000034.1:0-9625 GCA_038223815.1 Gemmatimonadales bacterium | reverse complement strand
GCTACGTGTTGGGCCGCGAGGTGGTCCGGGCAGCCCGCCCCCCTGAGGCAGGACGACCAGTGCTGCGAGCACCGACGCCGCCGAGGTGACCTGGGTCTTCCACCAGGGGGTGACCCCCAAGTCGTCAGGATCCCCGGCCGTCGATGCAGCGCTGAAACCAGAGCTCCAGCCCGACTGCCTGGAAGATCCGGGTCGCCTGCGCCCCATTCTCCTCGAACCGAGCGAGGCAGTAGGCAAGCGCCGCCGGATCGAAGACGCCGCGCTCGCGAATGCGCTGCGACGTCAACGTGTCGCGGATTGCCGCATGATGCTGTCGCAACCACTCCCGGAACGGTGTCTCGAACCCAATCTTCTCGCGGCGCCCAAGGATCTCCCGCGGCAACTCCGGGCCGATCGCACGGCGCAGGATCACCTTGGTCTTGGCACCTCGCATCTTGAGATCGAAGGGCAAGCCGAACACGAACTCGACCAGTCGGTGGTCGAGGAAAGGGAGCCGAGATTCGACCGAGTGTGCCATGCTGTACGCATCGCCAAATTGGAGCAGTTCGGGGAGCAGGGCGACTGCGTGGTCGTGGTGGAGCCGGCGTGTCAACGGATCCGCGAACAGCGCCGCCCCCGTGGTCCTGGGTGCGGGCGAGGAGGGCCGCAGATCCTTCGAGAGCAGCCAGGAGCGCGTCGCGTCTTCTGTCGCAGGTCGTCTCCACGAGGGCCACTGCACCCGACTGGCGTCGTCGCGTTGCATTAGGCGAAACGCCGCCGCGATGCGCGGGACGCCGCGAAGCGCATTCCATGGGCGGAGGCGCTTCAGCTCCCCCCGCAGGTATTGCCGAGTGTAGCGTTCGGCGTAGCCGGCCAGCATCTCGTCCGCTCCCTGCCCCTCAAGGACAACCCGCGCCCGGCGCGAGACCGCCTCAAGAAGCTGCCACCGCATCAACTCGGAGCCGCGCGCCGGCGGGGCGCCCAGATGCCATGCGACCATCGACCACTCGTCGAAGAGACGCGATGGGTCGTATGTGACACAATGGAGGGGAATCCGCCCCTGCCGTGCCACCACCTCGGCGTACCGCTGCTCATCCATGGGGAAGCCGGGGAAGACTGCCGTGAAGGCCTCGAGCTGGTCGGTGGCAGGTGCGGCATCCAGCGCGATGGAGGAGGAGTCGAGACCGCCGCTCAGCAAGAGGGCAACCGGCACATCCGCGCGGAGTCGGATGCGCACGCTGTCCCGAAAGAGCTCGCGGAACGTCGTCTCCGGGTGCGCGGTGTCGTACTGCTCCGATTGGTCGGTGTAGCGCCAGTATGGTGTGGTCCGGACATCATCGCGGGTGACAACCAGGTTATGACCCGCCGCCAGTTGCGTGATGCCTTCGAAGGCGGACCTACCGACGCCCGCGGGGGAGCCCCTCGTCAGATAGTCTTGGAGAAAGGTCAGGTCGGCCTTCGCCGGGATGGCGCCGCCAGCGAGAATCGCCTTCGCCTCGGAGCCGAAGTACAGAGTGTCGCGGTCCCACGCGATGAAGAGTGGCTTGATGCCGAAGCGGTCCCTGGAGAGGACCAGACGCCGCCGACGGGCATCCCAAAGCGCGTATGCCCACATCCCATTGAAGCGCGCGGCGCACCCCTCGCCCCATTCCTCATAGGCGTGCACAATCACTTCGGTGTCGGTCTGCGAGTGGAAGGTGTGTCCCCGCCCCTCCAGCTCCCGGCGCAGTTCGAGGTAGTTGTGGATCGCTCCGTTGAAGACCACGGAGATCTCACCGGTCTCATTCTGCACCGGCATGCGGCCGGCGGAACTCAGGTCGACGATGGCGAGGCGACGACTCGCGAGCAGCAGGTCAGGGGTGAAGGCGCTGTGCAGGGATTGCCCCGCCGTCACCTCACCAGTGGCCGTGTCGCTGAGCAAATAGCCAAAATCGTCCGGTCCACGATGGACGAGGGACTCCGACATGCGCCTGATCCGGACGCGGTCGACTGGATCGGCTCCGCTCTGGCGCCAGAGTCCCGTGATACCACACATGAGCGAGCTACGCGGTGGAGAGGTGAGTGGGCGCGGCGCGGCCGCGGCGGGCGGTGCCGGCGATGAACGACTGCCATTCGACGTCAGGAGAAAACGCTATCACGCGATACCTGATTGCAGGGGGGTCGGGTGACGTGGTGCTGCCCTTCTCGATGCCAGCACGTGGGAAAGGTCACGCCACTCCCTCAGAAGGATGATACCCCCGCCGTGGCAATCGTGCGCACCCCGACATGCCTCCACCAGACGACTCGCATCTCCTGCGCGGTGTTCACGCTGGGCGCGGGGTGGCATCACGTGTGAGTTCGCCAGGCAGCCGGGGGGATCTGCCGCCGCGCGCCGCCCTGAAACGATTGCTCGCCCACACGCATCAACTTTGTGGGCCCCCACCCCGTACAGGTGGCAGCAACCCCATCTCACGAGGCCCCCCCTCGGGAGACCATTATTTTGCCCGGAGTTCTGCGATGATCCGTGTCCACGCCCTGTTCGCCTTGGTGACCGCACTGCCCGTGGTGGCCAGCGGTCAGTCCGGGACCGTTCGCTACGATCAGGCGACCCGCTTTGACTTCACACTCCCGCCGGAAATGGCTCGAAACCGCGAGATCATGGCGAACATGCCCAAGGCCGCGGTGAAGCCCATGCAACTGCACTTTACGCCCGAGGCCGCGCGGTTCGCGCCGGCGCCGGTTGCGGCGCCGACCGGTGGCGACCGGGCCGACATCCGGGTGATTGGCGGGGGCGCGATGATGGCGCGTGAAGTGAGCTTTAGCGACTTGCAGATGGCGAGCGCCATGGGCTTCATGGGGGGCGGTGCTGGGGACGTCGTGGCCGGGGCCTTCACCAACCTCGCCGACGGCAGCTACGTCGAGGTACGCGAGTTCCTCGGTCGCACCTTCCGGATCCCGGAGGAGCGTCCGGATTTTGCCTGGAAGCTCACCGGGGAGGCCGCCTCCTTCCTCGGCTACCCCGTCTACCAGGCGATTGCCATGCGGGACAGCAGCACGATCGAGGCGTGGTTCACCCCGGAGATCCCGGTGTCTGCTGGCCCCGCCCAATACGGCGGGCTGCCAGGCCTGATCCTGACCCTCGCGGTGGACTCGAATCGCGTGGTATACACCGCGACCAAGGTGGACCTCACAACCCCAGTCGCGAAGATTGCGGCGCCCTCGGAAGGCAGCAAGGTCACTCGCGCCGAGTACGACAAGGTCGTCGCGGAGAAGCAGGCCGAGTTGGCGAAATCCCGTCGTGGACGGGGGAACTAGCATGCGAGTGCAGTCCCACATGCGCCGGGCGTTCTTCGTCGCCGGAATGCTCGTTCTCGGTTTCACCCTGCGCCCCACGACTGCGGGTGCCCAGCAATTCGACGTGCGGGGGTTCGTCGTGGACTCGTCTCGCGCGCCAGTAGCAGGGGCGATGGTCGTCGCCCTGACGCGGAAGGACTCGGTGATCGCCTCCTTTACCACGTCCGGCGCGTCCGGAGGCTACATCCTGCGCCGGCTCGCTCCGGGCGACTACATCCTCCAGGTGACCCGGATCGGGTCGCGTCCTGTGCGTCGCGACTTCACCCTGGGGCCTGCCAACATGACTGCGGACACCGTCGTCATGCTGGGTAGCGGTCCCCTCAAGCTCGACGACCTGGTGGTCAATGCGGAATTCGTCCCGATCGTGAACAAGCCCGACACGCTCGAGTACAATGCCGACGCGTTCAAGACGCGCATCAATGCCACGGTTGAGGAACTGCTCAAGCGCTTGCCCGGGGTGACCGTCGCGAGTGACGGCACCATTACCGCCCAAGGCAAGACGGTGCAGCAGGTACTGGTGGACGGCAAGGAATTCTTCGGCAACGACCCGAAGATGGCCACCCGAAACCTCCCTGCCGCCGCGATCGACAAGGTACAGGTGCTCGAGAAGAAGTCCGATGCCGCCGAGTTTTCGGGCATTGATGACGGACAGGAGCGGACGACCGTCAACCTGGTGCTCAAGCCGAATGCGCGGGTCGGGTACTTCGGCCGCGCGGTCGGCGGCGCCGGGCCGTCCCCGGCTATCGATGCGACTTTCGCGGGCACCAAGGGCGACGACGCCCGCTACACCGGCGCCCTCAACCTCAATCGCTTCTCCCCTGATGCGCAGCTCTCGTTGGTCAGCAATCGCAACAATGTCGGCCAATCGGGCTTCTCGTTCGGCCCGGAAGGCGGGGGCGGTCGAGGCGGGGGCGGCGCCGGCAGTCTCGGGAGCGGCTTCAGCGAGACGATGGCGATCGGCCTCAACGGCAGCCGGCAGTTTGCCAAGAACAGCTGGCTCCGCGGCAGCTACTTCCTGAGCACCAGCGACAACCGGCAGCAGGCCTTCACCGATGACCAACTCCTGCAGGGGGCGGCAGTGTCGGCGAACCGAACCGAGACCGCCACCACGACGTCGGACGATCTGTCGCACCGACTCAACCTGAATGCCCAGCATGGCTTCAATGACTGGAATCAGCTCCGATTCCGCGGCAACTTCAACGCAGGAACCAACACCTCGGACAACGCCTCGCAGCAGCGGACTGTGCGTCCAGACGGCAGCTTCCAGAACAGCGCGAGTTCGCTCGTCTCGACCGATGGGGAGAATCTCAGTGGCGATGGCCGGTTCACCTTCTCCAGGCGGTTCACTCAGGCCGGGCGATCGCTCGTGGCCGAAGCGTGGGGGGATGTGAGCGCGCCAGACCAACGCTCGAATCTCCGCTCGGCCACGGATATCTCGGACGGCCTGGGGGGGGTCACGACACGGGATATCCTGCAGTCCCAGCGTCGGGACAGTCGAACCCTCACGACCGGACAGCGCCTCGCATTGACCGAACCCCTGGGTGGTGGGCGGGTGCTCGAAATCTTCGGGCAACACCGGGCGATCTCCGAGGACCAGAACTACGACGTGAACGATCTCGTCGACGGGACGGCGATCCCCAACACCGATCTGAGCCGGGCCTTCGAACGGACCTACAGCTATCTCCAGGGCGGGTCCCGCTTCAGCCGCAACACCGCCGCGCTGCGCTGGGTGCTTGGCCTCGAAGTGCAGACCGCGGACCTGCAGGGGACGATCGTCGGGCGCGATGAGTCGATTGACAACGGGTTCACCAACGTGCTCCCCTCGGCCAACCTGCGCTACCAGTTCAACCAGGGGAGCAACGTCACCGTCAATTATCGGACGTCGACGCGCGACCCCTCGCTCAACGAACTCCAGCCGTTCGTGGACAACACGGACCCGCTCCGGATCACTGCCGGCAACCCGGATCTGACGCCGCAGTATCAGCACAGCCTCCGTACGGATTTCCGTCGGTTCGACCAGTTCACGTTCCGCAGCATCTACCTCTACGCGAATGTCGGGTACAACCGCAATCAGATCGTGCAGTCGCGGGTGATCGACACGCAGGGCCGGCAGACGGTGATGCCAGTCAACCTCGGCGATGGCTGGAACAGCAGCCTCGGCGGCAGCCTTGGTACGCCCCTCCGGTCCCTCGGCGCACAGGTGGACCTCGAGTACGGCTATTCGCGGTCCCTCGGCCAGGAACTCGTGAACAACGTCGAGAACGAGAGTCGCACCTCCGTCCACAACGTGGGCCTGCGCCTGCAGAATCGCGCCAAGGATGTCTTCGATCTCAATGCCGGCGCACGGTGGGGGTTCAACGACGTGGCGTACTCGATCAACAGCGCTCTCGATCAGAGCTACCTCAACAGCACCTATTACGGCGACGGGACCTGGTTCCTCAGCACGGCATGGTCGGCAACCGCCTCCGCGAACTACCAGGTCTTTGACCAGAATCTGTTCGGCCCGCGAGACAATATCCTCTTGCTCGGCGCGTCGATCGGGGTGCAGATGTTCGACAACCGCGCTGAAATCCGCCTCTATGGGGTCGACCTGTTGAATGAGAACAACGGTATTTCGATCACCAGCTCGAACAGTTTCATCCGACAGCGCCAGACCCCGACGCTTGGTCGGCGAGTGATGATGCAGTTCAGTTACCAGCTCGGGTCGAACCTCGCCCCGCCGGGCGGCGGCGGACGCAGGCGATAGCCCCTCGGGTCAGGCGTCCCGCTACCACAGCGCCGCACCGGGAGCTCCCCGGTGCGGCGGTTGGCGTGGCTCACAATCCCATGAGCGCCTTCGATATACTACCAACGGGCGGTCCTCTCGAGGGTGGACCGCCCGTTGGTTTGCAGCGATCAGCAAGTCGCCTACCGCTTGCGCCGCCGCCATCCCGCCAGCCCAACCAGGCCCGTCGCCAGCAATGACATCGTGGCCGGTTCGGGCACCACCTCGGTGGGAACTCCACCGGAGCCATCAGGGGGAATATCGTAAGTGGTCCCGCCCCCGTTGCTCGGGGCGCCAGTACAGTCGGTGGAGATCGTGTTGTTGTCCATCGTCACGGCCCCCACCAGGGCAATGGCCCGTCCGCACAGGATGGTGGCACCCGTCAGGAGCGAGATGCTCTGGTCAGCGATGATCGTGCCCTGGAAGGCGGTCGTCGTCCCGAGTGTCGCCGAGCTTCCGACCTGCCAGAACACGTTGGTGCCTGGCCCGCCATTGATCGAGGTGACCGAAGACGCACTCGCGGTGGTGAGCGCGGTGCCGATCTGGAACAGAAACATTGCGGCGGAGTTGCCGAGGAAGTTGAGACTGAGACTGCCCGTCAATTGCGCCGACGAGGAGAAGCAGTACACGCCAGGCACCAAAGTGGCATATCCCGCACTCCCGAGCACCTGACCTGTCAGATCGGTCGTGCACGGCATGTTGAAGAAGTTGTTGTATGCGGTGGTCGCATCGGCCTGCGCGAGTTGTGCTACCGCGTCAGTCTGATGGATCGCACCGGTGAGGGGAATCGTCCCCGAGCCAGTGATCGCGGAACCAGGCGAGACGCCCAAGTCCCCCGAAAGGGTCGTTGCCCCGGTGTTGGTGACTGTCGACGCTCCCAGTGCAGCGAATGAGGAAGCCGTTCCCAACTGCGCCATGGCTCGAGTCGGCTGCACCAACTGAGCGGCGAGGGTGAGCAGGACAGCGACCCGCAGTGACCTCGTGGCCGTCAGCCAATGGTGTGACCACGTCGGTGCGGTGTCACGGATCGGTTGGCGCCTGTACGATGGGTGAGACATTCTGGACGCTCCAATGGAGAAGGACAACTGCCAGTATGAGTTTCAGGATAGGAGTTCGTCAGCAGAACGACAATCGCTCGCACGATCAGATTGCGGACTAGTCCCGAGCGATTAGCGCAGCCATCGGGTGCATGCTCGCTCATGTGGAGGCATGAAAGGGTCCCCACGCCACACCGCCGCACCGGGAGCTCCCCGGTGCGGCAGTGTGACTTTCTGGGCTCCCCGCAGATCAGTGGCCGAGTGCCCTCTTCAACCCTGCCGCACCGCCGAGCACCGGCAGCGTGATCGCGGTGCCATCGAGATCGATGGTCAGCTCGGTGCCCGGCGCCGGATGGATCGTGAAGCCCAGGTCGCTGGAGAAGATCATCAGGCCGAGCTGCTGACCGGGCTTGATGATCTGGTCATCGGGCTGCAGTGGGAAGGTCATCGTGTAGAACCTCCCGGGAACCAGCTTCTCCCCGGGCTTCTTCGAAGTGAAATCGGCCGCCCCCTTGAGTGCCTTGTGGTTCTGCGGATCGGCCCAGCCGCGTGTCACGATGCCGATCTGCCCTGCACTGCCGATGTTGCCCGGTTCGAACGGCAACGTCACCAGATACACTGAAAGGTTGGCCGCCGGCTTGCTCGAGGCGAGCTTGAGCGTGACCACTGCGGTTCCTGAGAGGTGCAGCGAGTCCTTCAGGATCGGCAACGCGTACAACAGACGATTAGGTGAGGACGCGGCCAGCGCCATGTCGCCCGGCTTGATGTGCCAGTCGTCGACCAGCTTCTCGATGCCCTGCTTCCCTGCCGTCTTGAGCTCCAACCCCCCGACTCGGCCACCACCCTGCGTCGGCTTCACGGTCACGGGCTTGGAGCCCGGAATCGGGAAGTCTGCGAAGAGCTTCGGCGGCGCGGCCCCGCGCCCCCCACCGGCCACCGTCGCCGTCGACTGCACGATCATGGCGCGCGGCATCCGCTGCACACCGTTGTCGACGCCATACAGATAGTGCGCCCACCACATGTTCTGGATCTCGGCCGGCGGCGGCGCCCCATGCCCACCCTGGCTCATGTAGATCTTGGTCTTCGGATTGCGCTTCTTGAGCGCATCCCAGATCCGGGTGGAGTTGTCCGGCATCACGTTCCAGTCGTTGAAGCCGTGCGCCAGGAGCACCGCGGCCTTCACGTTCTTGAGGTAACGGGTCTGATCGCGCATCTCCCAGCCAGCGTTGAAGTCACCGTTCTCGCGATCCATGAAGGTCGTGAACTCGCCATCGCGCCAGATTGTATTGCACGCCTCGCGCACGCGACCACTGTGGATGAAGTCGTAGAGCACGTCGACATCCTCGCCCAGGTAGCCACCGGGCGAGCGAACCAGGCCGTACGAGCGGTAATAGCGGTAGTTCGAGGTATTGGCCGAGATCGGGATGATCGCCTCGAGGCCCTTGACCCCGGTCGTCGCGGTTGCCATCGGCATCGCCCCCTCATACGAGGTGCCATACATCCCTACCTTCCCGCTCGACCAGGACATTGCCGAGACTTCTTCGGTGCCGTCGACACTGGTATAGGCCTTGGCACGACCATTCAGCCAATCGATCACAAAGCTTGCACTGGTGCGCTCGGTGGTGTCTCCCGAACTCGGGCAGCCCATCGACAGGCCGGTACCCGCCTGCTCGGCGGCGACGGTCGCGAAGCCACGCGGCACCCATTGCGCGGCGTAGCCAACGCGGAGGGGAGGGTTCTCCACGAACGGGCGCGCGGCCTTGTCCTCCCGCTTGGGGCCCGGAACGCCCAGCTCATGCTCGACGTTCCAATTGGCGGGGCTGTTGGTCGGGCCGATGTACGGTGAAGCGAGCATGATGATCGGGACCTTGAGGCCGGCCCTTTCGGCCGCCCCGGGACGGATGATGTCGGCGTGCACCCGATCCCGCTTGCCATCGCGATCCGAGTCGAAGGTCGTCTCGACCCAGACCCGCTGCTTGATCATCTGGGCCGTGTCAGCAAACTCGGTCACCGGCATCAACATCCCATCCTTGATGATCGGGCCGAGCTTGCCCATGGTCTCCATGGCCGATGTGGTGGGGATCGGCGCAGGGGTGCCACCACGACCCTGGGCAGGGAGTCGCGCCCACCAGATGGGGAGAAGCACCGCAACAATCGCGATGGAGCGACGGAGGTGGATCATGGTCAGCGACATGGGCATCCGGGGGCGCTCGATGGAGAAAGGAACGGGAAAACAGCAGGCAGAAGGATTGCGGGAGATGGTCTGTGGCGCAATCGGTAACCAGCGCCGCGCTCGCTACTCCATCATCGGGTTGCGAATCGGGGGAATGGAGGCCATCGCATCCGTCCCCTCCAAGCGCGCGATCTGGGCCTCAAGTTGCCCCTGGATCAGCGGCGAGAGAATCCCCCGATCGCGATGGGCGAAGGGCTGACGGTAGGCGGCAATCGCCAGCGCACGTTGCCCCAGTCGAAGGTGTGCGTTGCCGAGCTCAATGGAGGCCGAGAGATGGTA
>JBBRGR010000033.1:0-9676 GCA_038223815.1 Gemmatimonadales bacterium | reverse complement strand
CTTCTTCGGGCTCACGGCGGCCACGCTCTTCGTGCTGCGGCGGCGTGATGGCGACCGGGTGGTGCCATTCCTGGTGCCGCTGCATCCCTGGACCACGCTCGCCTTCGTGGCGGCAGCCGCCTACGTTGTCCTCGGGTCCGTCGTCTCCAATCCCGGCAATGCGCTCCGCGGCGGCGCCCTGCTTCTGCTCGGGATTCCCGTCTTCCTTTACTGGCGGCAGCGCGCCGCAATCCCATGACCTTCTCGCCCCGCACCATCATCGAGCCGTTTCGCATCAAGAGCGTCGAACCGATCCGGCAGACCACGGCGGACGAACGCCACGCCGCCCTCGACGCCGCGCACCACAATCTCTTCCTGTTGCGCGCGCGCGATGTGCTGATCGACCTGCTGACCGATTCGGGCACCGGGGCGATGTCATCACGGCAATGGGCCGGGATGATGATCGGCGATGAGTCGTATGCGGGGGCCGATTCGTTCTACCGCTTCGAAGCGGCCGTGCAGCGGATCACCGGGCTGCAGCATGTGATCCCGACGCACCAGGGACGCGCGGCCGAGCGGATTCTCTTCGGCGCGATGGTGCAGCCCGGGCAGGTCGTGCCGAACAACACGCATTTCGACACGACGCGTGCCAACGTCGAGGCACGTGGCGCGGTTGCGCTCGACCTGCCGATCGCGGAAGGGCGGCAGCCGTCGGTCTGGCACCCGTTCAAGGGGAACATGGACGTCGACGCTCTCGACCGCACGCTGACGGAACAGCGGGGCAACGTGCCACTGGTGATGTACACGGTGACCAACAATTCTGGCGGCGGACAGCCCGCCTCGCTCGAGAACTTGCGGGCCGTGCGTGCGGTGTGCCTGCGCCATGGGGTGCCGCTTTTCCTTGACGCATGCCGCTTTGCGGAGAATGCCTGGTTCATCAAGGAGCGTGAGCCGGGTCATGCGGACGAGACGCCGACTGCCATTGCGCAGGCACTGTTCGCCGAGGTGGATGGCGCCACCATGAGCGCGAAGAAGGACGGCATGGCGAACATCGGCGGTTTCCTCGCGGTCAACGATGACGATCTCGCCCGCCGTTGCCGCGACAACCTGATCCTGACGGAAGGGTTCCCGACCTACGGCGGCCTAGCGGGCTATGACCTCGAGGCGATCGCGATCGGACTCGATGAAGCGTTGAACGAGGATTACCTCCGGTATCGGGTGCGTTCGGTGGCCTACCTTGCCGATCGGATGACGGCGGCCGGGATTCCGATGGTGACCCCACCCGGCGGCCATGCGCTGTACATCGACGCCAAGGCGATGCTTCCGCAGATCCCGCAGGCCGAGTATCCGGCCTGGGCGCTCTCCTGCGCGCTCTACCTTGTGGGCGGGATCCGGTCGGTCGAGATCGGCTCGGTCATGTTTGGCCAGCAGCCGGACGGCAGCGAGCAGCCTTCGGCGATGGAACTGGTCCGGCTCGCCTTCCCGCGACGGGTCTATACCCAGAGTCACGTGGACTACCTGGCGGAGGTGCTCTGCTACGTCGGGGAGCGGAGGGAGCGGCTCCGCGGGATGCGGATCACCTCGCAGCCCCCGGCGCTCCGGCACTTCTCGGCGCATCTGGCCCCGGCGCACGGGAGCATTATCTCGGCGTAGTGGCCGGGGACTGGCGAAATGGGGGCCGGGGTGCGTGATTTCCCGGGCTGGTGGCGCTGCCGAGCGCGCCTCCCGCCGCCCACACCCCCAGGGTTCGTGATCGACGATCTATTGGACGCCTGTCGGCGGAACGACCTCGAGCTGGTTCGCTCGCTCGTTCAGGCTGACCCCGCACTGTGGCAGCAGCGGGCCCCCACTGGTGAAACGCCCCTCCTCGCTGCGCTGTCCCATCGCGCGGGCGAGGTAGCGTGCTGGCGGACGGGGCAGGCGTGGCCGCGCTCGATCCATGCGGCGGCCGTGGTCGACGATGTGGCGCGGCTCGAGGCGTGGCTCGGCGAGTCGCCGGCTTCGGCCGATACCTATTCGGCGGACGAGTGGACTCCACTCCACCTCGCCGCCTTCTTCGGCGCCCCGCGCGCCGCGACGCTGCTGCTCGCCCACGGGGCGAACCCCAATCCCCTCTCCCAGAATGCGATGACCAATACCCCGCTGCACGCTGCCCTCGCTGCCAAGCATCTCCCCCGCGTCGAGCTCCTGCTGAGCGGCGGCGCCGACCCGTCCCTGCCAGCCGCTGGTCTGACACCACTGGCCCCCGCCGACGCCAATGGCTTCGAGGCGGGCGCCGCCTTGGTCCGCTCGGCCATCGCCGGGAGCCTCGCGTGAGCGACGCACGCGGCGGGAACGGCAACGGCGGGACAGGGGGCGGCAAGCCACGGCGGCGGGGTGGCCGGGGGCGCGGACGGCGTCCGGCGGGCACTGGCACGCCACGCCTTGAGGGAGAGGGCGAGGGAGGCACCGCCCTCGAGGAGGCCCCAGACGCCGGCGGCACAGGCACCCGGGAAGTGGAAGGCGTGCTGGAACTGACCGAGCGGGGTGGTGGCTTCCTCCGCTCACGCTCCTCGAGCTATCTCCCCACCGGTCAGGATGTCTTCGTCCCGCAGTCGCTCATCCAGCGGAACAAGCTGCGTCCTGGCGACGAAATCACCGGGCTCGCGATTGCCCAGCGGAACGGCAAGGGGCCGGCGCTCGAGAAGGTGGTGTCGCTCTTCGGCCGTGACCCCGCGGACTGCCTCACCCGTCCCGACTTCAACCGCCTTACCGCCTCGCACCCGAAGGAGCGGCTCCGCCTCTCTGCACTCGGGCCGGTGGGCCGCGGCACCGACATCACCGCCGCGATGATCGACCTCCTCTGCCCCCTCGGCAAGGGACAGCGCGCCCTCGTGGTCGCTCCGGCGAAGGCCGGCAAGACCACGCTGCTCACGGCTCTGGCGCGCGGCATCATCACCAATCAGCCGGACGCCACGGTGTACATCCTCCTCGCCGACGAACGGCCCGAGGAAGTGACCGAGATGGAGATGGCCAATGCGGGCGAGGTGATCGCGTCGTCGTTCGACCATGGCGCCGCGCGCCACGTGGCCGTCGCGGAGATGACACTCGAGCGCGCGCGCCGGCGGGTTGAGCTGGGCGAGGACGTGGTGATCATCCTCGACTCGCTCACGCGCCTGGCGCGTGCCTACAACAACATCGACCGCGGGTCGGGGCGCACCCTGTCTGGCGGGATCGGGGCCGAGGCGATGGAGCGCCCCAAGCGCTTCTTCGGCAGTGCCCGCGCCGTGGACCCGCGGGTGGGCAAGGGCTCGCTCACGATCATCGCGACCGCGCTGATCGACACCGGCTCGAAGGCCGATGAAGTGATCTTCGAGGAGTTCAAGGGCACCGGCAACGCCGAGATCGTGCTCAGCCGGGAGTTGGCGGAGCGGCGCATCTTCCCGGCGATCGACGTCGCCGCGAGCGGGACGCGTCGCGAGGAACTGTTGCTCGATCCGAAGTCATTGGAGCGGGCGCACGCGCTCCGTCAAGCGACCGCCGACCTGCCCACGTCGAAGCAGATCGAGGTGGTCCGCGAGCTCCTGCAGCGCGGGATCTAGAACTCGCGCTTCTTCATTTCCTTGAAGAGGAACGACCGGTCGGTGTCCTCGGGCACCTCGGGGCGCTTCGTGGCTTCCAGGGTGGGATCCACGAAGCGCTTCTGCTTGTCCTTCTCGGTCCGGGCCACGCCCGTGACCTTCTTCACCAGCTTGTCGAGTTGCTTGTCCTTCATCGGTCCCCTCGCGGTGGTGGGGCCGCCCAGGCGCTGGGCGGCTCCTGAAGTTCTAGCGGGGTGGGACGGGGGGGCGCAACTACCTCACGGCCAGTGCGCCGTGACCTTGGCCGAGACGATCCCATCGAGCTTGGGGAAGGCCTCCTTCAGGTAGGCATTCCCCCGTGCCATGATCTGCCCCTGATCGGGAGCCTCGCCGTACTCGGCAAAGATCCGGTCCATCGACTCGATCCCGCTGGTGATCTCGGCGATCGGCGGAAAGCCGAAGCCATCGGCCATGTCCAGCATCATCCCGTTGTCGACCAGATTGAAGAAGAGCTGTGAGGTCCGCGTATTCTGACCCGCCCGCGCGAAGACCAGCGTTCCGCGACGGTTGGTGGTGCGGACCGAGTCGTCCTGAATCGGCGCCGCCTCCCACGTGGCGGTGGCCTTCGGATCACCGGACAGCCCGAACTGCACCACAAAGCCCGGAACCACCCGGAAGAAGCGGACGTCGTTGAAGAAGCCCTCGCTCACCAGCCGATGGAAACGGTCCACCCCGTTCGGCGCCCAGGCGCGCCGACTCCGCAGCGTGATGGGACCGACTGTGGTCTCCATCGTCACGTCGAAGGAGTCGGGCGCGGCCGGATCGGGTGAGGGCGAGCCGCCCTTGGGCGCGCAGGCGGTGGCAGCAAGGATTGCAACGAGGGCGAGGGTGGTGCGATGCATGGGTGGTGGCTCAGGAAAAGGATGATCGACGGTCGATGATCGATGATCGATGATCGAAGGGAAGGATGCTAATCCGCATGCCCCGATCAATCAACGACCATCGATTATCGGTCATTGATCATCGAGGCGTCAGCCACCCACACGCTTCACGGTCCAGCCCTTCTTGGCGAGTTCGGCGACCACGACGTCACGATGATCGCCCTGCAGTTCGATCACGCCGTCTTTGACCGTACCGCCCGAGCCGACGCGTTGTTTCAGCGTCTTGGCCAGGGCGTCGAGGGCGTCGCCGGTGAGGGGAACGCCCGTCACGAGGGTCACGCCCGCGCCCTTCCGCCCCTTGGTCTCCCGGCCGACGCGGACCACACCGTCCTGCTTGGGTGGTGGTCCCAACTCACGACAACGGCACTCGCCCACGCCGCGGCGACAGGTGGGGCAGGTGCGACCCATTTCGGTCGAATAGACGAGTCCTCCGGCGCGCTTCTTCATCCGCGGAAGAGCGCGGCATCGGGTGCCTCACCATGCACCGCCATCTGGGCGGCGGCGCGCCCGCAGATCGCCCCGATCACGTTGCCCGTGCCGGAATAGCCACCAACGGCCCAGACACGTGGGCGGACCTCATCAAAGATTGGCACACCATCGGGGGTGTAGCCGACGACACCGGCCCAGCGATGGGTGATCGGGGCGGTCACGCCGAGCCGCTCGCGCAGGTGCACCTCCAGCAGCGACTGCACCGGTTCGGCCGGCTCGGCCACGTCGGTCCATTCGCCTTCCCCGCCCCGATCCCGCATGCCGCCCAGCGCCACACGGCCATCGTCGAGCTGCTGCCAGTACTCGTACCCATAGCGCGAATAGACCGCCAAGCGGGTACGGATCTCGTCCGTAGGCGCAGTCGCCAGCATCTGCAAGCGTGCCGTGCGCACGCGGTCCACCAATTCCGGGAGGAGCCGCTCCAGCCGGCCGTCCACCGCCACGATCACGGCGCCGCACATCACGCTGCCCTCGGCCGTCACCACGCCGTGCCCGGCGATCTCGACGGCAGCGGAGTGCTCATAGAGCCGCGCCCCGCGCTCGACGGCCCGTACCGCGAGCTCGCGACAGCGTCGCAGGGGTTGGAAGACACCGTCAGTCGGGATCAGCAGCCCCTCACCCTCGGGCCCCCGGTACCACTCGGCGGGGAGGCCATCCGCCTCCATCGCGGCCAATTGCGCCCGGCAGTCGTCGAGCTCCTCGGCGCTTTCTGCCACGCGCAGCGAGCCCTCGCGGCGAATGGCATCGGGTGTTTCCTGCAGCATCCGGTCGATCTCGTGCAGCGTCCGGTGGTAGAGCGCCACGGCCCGCTCGCGCCCGACCGTCCGCACGGCATCGTGGTGGAAATCGGCGGGCCCCGCCAGCAGAAAACCGCCGTTCCGACCGGCGGCACTGCCCGCCACCATGCCAGCATCGACTGCCACGACCCGCATGCCGAGGTCGAGCAGCTCGTGGACGGCCGCGAGTCCGCTACCGCCCAGGCCGACCACGCACACGTCGGCCGTGACGCGATCCTCGAGTCTGGGGAGTCCTCCCCAGACGGCATCATCCCAGAGTGGGAAGGTGCTCAGTTGATCCCCACGCGCCCCTTCACGGAGGCGATCAGCGGGGCAGGATTGAAGCCGACGCCGTCCTTGAAGACGTGGGTCATGTTGCGAATCACCAACGGGTCCGCGGTGAGGTCTCCGCGCATGATCGCCAGGTCGGCGAGCTTGCCGACCTCGACCGATCCGAGTTCGCGGTCGATCCCCAGCACCTTGGCGCCATTCAGGGTCATGATGCGAATCACCTGCGTGGGCGTGAAGCCCGCCTCGAGCAGCAACTCGTAGTTGCGCTGATCCCCGAACCCCGGCAGGGCACCGCCGATGCCGGTGGGATCGACTCCAGCCGCGAGCAGCCCGCCGGCATCGTGGAAGGCCTTCTCGAAGGCCATGGCGTTCCGCAGCATCGGCACCGTGAGCGCAGGGTTCGGATTCTCGTCGATGATCTTCCGCTGGGCAAGGTAGGCCTCGCGCACTTCGGGCGCCATCGCCTCCATGACGCGCTCGTCGCGCGGCGGACGCCCCGGAAAGATCAGCTCGTACACCGCCAAGGTGCTGTTCATCGGAACCTGGTGATCAACCATCATTGTGATCGTCTCTTTCCACGCCGCCGTGCCCGGGTTGGCGTTGGTGAGCGAGGTCGCCGTGGCGAGGATATCGGCAGGGCACTCGTTCGCCTTCTTGCCGGGCGCGAAGTCACTCGCGGTCGGCAGGCCGTGCTCGAGATTGTCGATGCCCATCAGCACGGCCTCGCGGAAGGAGACCGAACAGATATGGCCGGTGACCTTCATCCCGCGCTTGTGCGCCTCCCCGATGACGACCTTCAACTCCTCGGCGCGAATCGTGGTGTACGCCTTGAGCCAGGTCGCGCCTTCGTCGCCCCAGTAGTTGACGAAGCGCCGCGCCTGCTCCGGCGTGTGGATCTCGGCCATGTAGCCGCCGCCGTCGCCGGTGAAGTACGGTGCGGTGATGTGGATCCGCGGACCAGGCGCCTCGCCACGATCCACCGAGGCTTTGGCGTTGATGTCCTGATAGGGTGCGCTGCTGCCGGTGGTGCGGATGGTGGTGACACCTGAGGCGAGGTAAAGGCGGTTCGAGGTGTTGGTGGCGGCGACGCGGCGACCACCCGGCGCGGTGTAGAAGAGGTGATTGTGCACGCCCACGATCCCCGGCATCAGGGTGTGGCCGGTCAGGTCGATCACGCGGGCGCCCTGCGGAATTGGAGTCCCGGCCGTCGGGCCGACCGCGGCGATCGTGCCGTCGCGGAGCACCACCGTCTGGCCCGGCTTGGGGGCTGCGCCGGTGCCATCGATGAGGAGGACGTTGGTGAGCGCCACCACCGGCTCGGCGACGGAGACGTATTGCTGCACGCCGCGGCCCAGTTGGTCAGGGCGCTGGGCCGCGAGCGGTCCGGTGACGATCAGGGCCGCCAGGGCCGTGAGGGCAATGCGCATCACTCCTCCACCGTGAAATGGGTCATCATGCCGCTCTCGACGTGCTCGGCGATGTGGCAGTGCAGCATCCAGTGTCCAGGATTGGTGAATTCTACGACCAGATCCACGGTTCCGCCTGCCGGGAGGAGAACAGTGTCCTTCCAGGCCCGGTGGGCGGGGTCGGTCGCCACGCCGTTGACCGCCACGATCTGGAAGCGCTGCCCGTGCATGTGCACCGGGTGCTGCATGGCGTGGAGCGAGTTCCGCGGATTGACCAGACGGATGGTGCGCACGTCGCCGCGGCGGACCGTGAAGGCGGCCGATTCGTTCTCGCGCCCCGTGGTGGCGTCGCGCACGAACCAGCGCGCCTGCCGCGCCGTGGTCGCCCAGTTCATCATCGGCATGGTGCCACTCCACTCGACCGGATGAAAGTAGGCCGAGTCGAGGAGCATCATCCGTTCGGTGACGAAGGGGAGATCGACCGGGCGGAGACCGAATTCGAAGATGAAGTCGGGATCGAGCCTTGAAGACGCCATCGTCGCACTCCTGATCCCTGGTGACTGGTGCCTGGTGACCAGTGACCTGCGACCCGGAATCGCACCACCTTCAATACCGATCACTCCAAGCGTATCCACCTGCGGCACGAAGCGCCCGAAGAGGTGGTCGATGGCCTGCACGCGATTGGTGAGCACCACCGGCCCCGCGCCGGTCGGCGTGAGGTCGACCGCGTAGCGCTCGGCCGGGGCGAGGACGACGCTCTCGATGTCGAGGGGAGCGGGAAAGGCCCCCATGTCGGCCGCGACGAGGCGGAGCGTGGCGTTGCTCACGGCGAGGTTGAACGTCCGGGTGTTGGCCGCGTTGGTGAACCAGAGCCGGATGGCTTCGCCGGCGCGCATGGTGTCCGTCCACCGCGGTTCGCCGTTGACGAGCAGCACATTGCCGAAGCGCCCCATCAGCGCGTGGGTCGGCGCCTCGAGGCCGAAGGGGACCAGGCCGTCGTCGCCGATCAGTAGGTCATCGAGCAGCAGCACTTCCTCGCGGGTGACGCTCGGCAGACCGGGCATTCCCTGCACCATGATGTTGCCGGAGAGACCGAGGTCCTGCTGCATCTCCTCGCGTACGTGCGGGTGGTACCAGTAGAGACCCGCATCGGGAAAGCGGAGCGTGTAGGTGAAGCGCCCGCCAGCGGGCACCGGATCCTGACTCAGCGGTGGCGCCCCATCCATCCGCCAGTCCTGTCGCAGTCCGTGCCAGTGCACGCTCGAGGGTTGGTCGAGCTCGTTCACGAAGTGCACCGTGACGGACGTGCCGCGTGCCACCTGGAGCAACGGACCGGGGATCTGCCCGTTGAAGCCGAGCATGACATGCTCGCGGCCATGGAGCCGCTTGCGCACTGGTGCGGCGACGAGCGTGAGGGTGTCGCCATCCGCCAATCGCAGCACCTCGGTCCGTCGCACCGCTGGTGTGGTCGCGGTGCCTCGCGGCAACTGCGCCCCGACGCTCGGTCGGAGCAGCATTTCCGCGGGCAGCATCGCGAAACCTTCCGGCATCGGGACCGTGGTCCAGCGTCCCGGATCACCAGGGCGCGCGGGAGCCGCCTGCGCGACGTGGGCGGCGTGCCCTCCGACCTGGTCGGCCGTCAGCCCGACGACGCCGACCGCGAGTTCCTGGAAGTCGGGCGGTGTCATCCGGGTGCTCGGCGAGCCCCCGCGCAGCACCAGCGGGCCGCTCCGTTCGCGCACTGCCGGATCGCGCTCGGCCGTGATGACGACGACGAACTGGTTGCGCGCGATCTCGGGCAGTCGGGTCACGCCGTTCGCGACGGCACCGAGCGAGGTCCACTCCCCATAGCTGGGGGTTGTGAGCCACGCCACATACGCAGTGGCACCGGGGAGCAGCGCGCTCGGCCGCGGGAGGCCGGCAAGCGTGAGCCGCGGCGCATAGCGATGGATGCCCTCGCGCGTGACCGCCACGGTGAAGGGGCCTGGGGCGATGTCGAGCGTGAGGTGGCCCGACACGGCGTACGTGATCCGCGGCGCCGCCACGAGGTGCAGGCAGTAGAGATCCGGCGACGGCGCAAAGCGCGCACTGCTGGTGCAGGGGTCGGACGGCGCGGGAAGGGGAACGGTCGACATGCGCGCTGCGAGCATGAGCGCGACAGAGCATCGCCACGACCGTGGTGCCATCAGGACGCCCGGCATCCACGAGGCTTCGCGGGCATCATCACACGATCT
>JBBRGR010000032.1:0-9734 GCA_038223815.1 Gemmatimonadales bacterium | reverse complement strand
GAGACCACGTTGGCGCCGGTGCCGTTCCAGACCGGATAGACCTCGGTGTCACCGCCGAACTGGTCGCGGAACCATGCCACGGCTTTCGCGGTCCACGGATCGGCCCCGTAGGCATGCGCTGGTCCGTGATTCGCCGCCGTCATCGCCTCGAGCACGGCCGGATGCGCGGGTGCCGTGTTGTCGGAGGCAAACTCGCGCGGGAGACTCATGCCGGCGGGCCTTCGTTGACGATCTGCGAGACGTTGTCTTCCCAGAGCGCCATCACGTTGCCATCGGGGTCCTTCACCATCGCCATCATCCCGAAGCCCTGCTGCGCCGGCTCCGCCAGAAAGGTGACCCCCTCCGCCAACAGCTTCGAGGACAACGCCAGCAGCTCGGCGACTTCGAAGGTCAAGCCGGTGTGCCGGCCGACCATGGCCTTGGCCTCGGGATGCTGCGCGGGATGCACGCCGACGTGCGGGGCGTTGTCGAGGAGCTCGAAGCCGAACGAGCCCTGCTTCCCGACCGGAATGCCGAGCTGCCGATTGTAGAAGTGCAGCGCCTTGTCGATGTCATGGACAAAGATCGCGATCGAGTGCAGGGCAATGCTCATGACGTGGCATCCTGCCGGCTCGCGCGGGCGTGCCGGACGTTGCGGCGCATCCGGGCGAGGCCGGGACGTGCCAGGGGGGTATCGGCATAGCGCCGGGTGAACTCCGCCTCGTCGAGCGACTCGAACGCCGCCGGGTCGCGCACGTCCGGGTCTGGCCGCCGACCAAATGCGGCGATCGTCGTCGGCTCGGCGAACTTCACATTCCAGGGACAGACCTCGTTGCAGATGTCACACCCGAAGGCCCAGCCCCCCCACTGGCCGTCCAGCTCCGGCGGTGGATCGGGCTTGAATTCGATGGTCACGTAGGAAAGGCAGCGTGTGGCATCCAGCTGCCGCGGCGCGACGAAGGCACCGGTCGGGCAGGCATCGAGGCACCGGGTGCAGCTGCCGCAATGGTCGCTCACGATCGGCGCGTCGCTCACCAACGGCAAGTCGGTGAAGACCGAGCCGATGAAGGTCCATGAGCCACGCTGCGGGTGGATCAGCATGGTGTTCTTGCCGATCCAGCCGAGGCCGGCCCGCTCGGCGAGTTCGCGCTCAGGCACGGGGCCATCGTCGACCCAGGCCGACGCGAAACCCGCCCCGCGCGCCAGTAACCACTCCTTGAGCGCCAGCAGGCGACCGAGCGTCACCAGGTGATAGTCGGTGCCGCGGGCGTAGCTCGCCACCTTGAACGCATCGCCGGGCTGCGCGCGCTCGTCATCAGGCGCGGCGTAGTTGTCGAGCACCATCACGGCACAGCGCGCCTCGGGATGCAATGCCCCGGGATCCTTCCGCTTCTTCGCCTGGCGGTGCAGGTAGCGCATCGTCCCCGCATGACCCGCCGCGAGCCACTGATCGAGCGCATCGGCGTGGCGGCTCGGCTCGAGCGAGGCGACGCCACACGCGATGAAGCCGAGACGCGCGGCCTCGGCCTGCACCTCGGCGAGCGTCGGTCCGCTCACCGCCGACCCTTGAGCCGCGCCGCGTATTCCGACGTTTCCCCGGTGATGAGCCGTGCCCCCGGCGCGTAGCGGACGTACGACCACATCCACTCGATCAGCACCATCACGCGATTGCGGAACGAGACCAGGAAGAAGATGTGGACGAACGCCCACACCATCCACGCCGTGACGCCGGCAAAGGTGAGCTTGCCGAGGTCGGCCACGGCGTGCCCGCGCCCGATGACGGCGAGTTGCCCCTTGTCCCAGTAGGAGAAGGGGACGCGCGGCTTGCCCGCGAGGTCGTTACGAATGGCGCGGGCGGCGTACTGCCCCATCTGGATCGCGACTGGGCAGACGCCGGGGAGCGGGCGATCGAGGCCGGACTGGTGCAGAAAGGCGGCCGCATCTCCCAGCACGAAGAGTTCCGGGTGCCCCGGAATGGTGCAATCGGGCTCAACCAGCGCGCGACCCTGGCCGTCGAGTGGCACGCCGAGGGTGCGCAGCAGCGGCGACGCCTGGTTGCCGGCGGCCCACACCACGGTCGTGGTCGGAATCACCCACCCGGCGGCCTCGACCGAGGCGGCGGTGATCCGGGTGACCAGCGTATTCTCGCGCACCTCGACGCCGAGGTTGCGGAGGTCGGACTTGGCGCGAGCCGCGAGTGCGGGCGGGTACGACGGCAGCAGTCTGGGCCCGCCTTCGACCAGCATGACCGTGGCCTCGCGCGGATCAATGTGTCGGAAGTCGCGCGAAAGGGCGAAACGCCGGATCTCGGCGATCGCACCCGCCATCTCCACCCCGGTCGGCCCACCACCCACCACCACGAAGGTCAGGTACTGGTGCCGCTTGGCAGGGTCAGGCTCGCGCTCGGCGTACTCAAAGGCGAGGAGAATGCGTCGGCGGATCTCCAGGGCATCTTCGATGGACTTGAGGCCGGGGGCCATCGGTTCCCACTCATCATGCCCGAAGTAGGCGTGCCGTGCACCGGTCGCGACCACGCAGTAGTCGTAGCCGATCCGCGACCCGTCGTCGAGGTGGACCGCGCGCTCGGCAGCGACGACCCGGGTGACTTCGGCGAGCAGCACCTCGACATTGGCCTGATCGCGGAGGATCGAGCGGATCGGGGCGGCAATGTCCTTGGGTGAGAGGGCCGCGGCGGCCACCTGATACAGCATCGGCTGGAAGAGGTGGTGGTTCCGCCGATCAATCAGGGTCACGCGCACATCGGCACGCGCCAGCCCCCGGGCGAGGTACAGGCCGGCAAAGCCGCCGCCGATCACGACGACATGGGGGCGCACGGACGCAGGCGCCATCAGAAGCCCATCGTTTCCCGCCGCCACCGGGCGAAGCGGATCACGTCCTCCGCCGGGGGGACCGCGTGTGCATCGCCATAGGCGGTGTCCATCCGCCACTCCAGATAGGTCCGATCCGGGAGGGGGAGGAAGGGCGCCGTCGTGAGCCAGCCCCGCCGGCGGAAGGCCCAGCCGGTGCGGAGCAGATCCACGGCGACCCGGGGCGAACGCAAGGCCCGGAGCGACAGGGTCGCGAGGAGTGCGACCCAGCTGCCGCGATAGCGAGGGTCTGGGCTGGAAGAGGCGACCATGCCGGGAATATACCGGAGCGGTGAAGTCGGTGAACGCCCGGACCGGCCTATATTGCACCTCAATGACCACGACCTCGCTCCCCCATCCTCTGGCCCAGTGGCGCGCAGAGTTCCCGACGTTCGAGCGGACCACCTATCTCAACTCCTGCTCCTTGGGGGCACTCTCGCGCGCCTCGCGGCGCCGGATCGACGCCCACCTCGACCAGTGGGAGCTCCGGGGCGCCGCCAACTGGTACGAGACCTGGTGGGGTGACCTGGCCGAGCTGCGGACCCGACTCGGCGTGTTGATGGGCGCACGCCCTGGCGAGGTGGCCCTCCATCCCTCGATGTCGAGCATACTCGGCGTGATCGCCGGCGCCCTCGACACCGTGGCACGTCCGCGCATCGTGACCACCACGCTCGACTTCCCGACGGTGCCGTATCAGTGGCTCCCGCGCGATGTCGATCTGGTGCTGCTGGAGAGCCCGGACGGCATCTCGGTGCCGCTGGAAGCCTTTGAGGCGGCCGTGAACGATCGGACCGCGCTGGTGATCACCAGTCACGTCTACTTCACCTCGGGCGCGATTCAGGACATCGCCGGCATCGCGGCGATTGCCACCCGACATGGCGCGCGCTCGTTCATTGATGGCTATCAGGGGATCGGGCAGGTGCCGGTGGACGTCGGCGCGGCGGGCGTGGACTTCTATGCCTCGGGTGGCCTCAAGTGGATGCTTGGCGGGACGGGCATCACCTTTCTCTACGCCCGCGGCGAGACCACGCACCATCTGCAGCCGATCAGCAGCGGCTGGTTTGCCCACCGCGATCAGTTTGCCTTTGATCCGCGCCACGTGAGGTTGCACGACGACGCCCGACGCTTCGAGGCGGGGACGCCCCCGTTGATGCCGGTCGTGGCACAGCTTGGCGGCCTCGATGTGCTCGAGGCCGCCGGTCCGCAAGCGATCCGCGCGGTCACGTCGGCACTGACGGAAGATCTGATCGCCCACGCACGCGCCATCGGACTGACGCCGAAGGTGGCACCGACGGCCGCCGAGCGGAGTGCGATCGTCATGTTGCCAAGCGAGGACCCGCGCCGCGACGTGGCCCGCCTGGCCGCGGCGGGCTTCATCACCGATGCGCGGCCGGGCCATGTCCGGGTCTCGCCCTATTTCTACAACGTGGCCGACGACCATCGCGCGATGCTGGAGGTGTTCCGCAATGTCTGAACGCAAGGGGAGCCGGCCTGCACCGCGCGGCAGGCCAAAGACCGAGAAGCTCACCCAGGACGAGACCCTCCTGAACATTCCGCTTGATGCCGAGACGCTGAAGATCCGGCGTTCCTCGGATTCGTGGCGGGTCCTCCGCATCATGGGCGAGTTCGTCTGGGGGTTCGAGAACCTGCAGAGTGTGGCGGGCGGGGTCTCCATCTTCGGCTCGGCGCGCACCACGCCGGATGCGCCGATGTACCAGGCCGCGGAAGAGACCGCACGACGCTTTGCGGCGGCCGGGGTGCCGGTCATCACGGGTGGTGGGCCCGGCATCATGGAGGCCGCCAACAAGGGTGCCTTCGAAGCGGGTGGGATCTCGATCGGCTGCAACATCGAGCTCCCCCACGAGCAGTACACCAATCCCTACCTCACGTCGTCGCTCGACTTCAAGTTCTTCTTCGTGCGCAAGACGATGTTCGTGAAGTACGCGATCGGCTTCGTGGTCTTCCCCGGCGGCTTCGGCACCCTGGACGAGCTCTTCGAGTCGCTCACCCTGATCCAGACCGACAAGGTCACCGATTTTCCGGTCGTCCTCTTCGGCACCGAGTATTGGGGCGGGATGATCGACTGGATCCGCGACCGGCTCCTCGGTGATGGCATGATCTCGCCTGGCGACGAGAACATCTTCACCGTGACCGACGATCCGGCCACCGTGGTCAGGACCATTCTCGACGCCCGCACTCGGCTCGGCATCACGGCGGTGGATTTCTGACCACACCGGAAGCAGCCGCGGCGACGCGCCGGTCCAATTCGTGGTCGGCGCTCTGGCTGCTCGCGGTCATCAACCTGCTCAACTACCTCGATCGCAACGTGATCTTTGCGTTGTTCGAGCCGATCAAGCGCGATCTGGTGCTGACCGATACGCAGCTCGGCTGGCTCGGCTCGGCCTACATCCTCGTCTTCTCGATCGCCGCGCTCCCGCTCGGCGTGCTCAGTGACCTGCGCAGTCGGAAGGCGGTGATCGCCAGCGGCGTCGCGGTCTGGAGCGCCTTCACGGCGATGGGCGGGCTGCTGCGCTCCTTCTGGCAACTCTTCATCTGCCGCGCGGCTGTGGGCATCGGCGAGGCCGCCTTCGGGCCGGCCGCCACGTCGATGGTTGCGGACTATTTTCCGGGGCGCAATCGGGCCGTCGCCATGGGCATCCTCTCGGCGGGCATCCCCGTCGGTGGGGTGCTCGGGTTGCTGCTCGGCGGATGGCTCGAGAGTATCTATGGCTGGCGTGTCGCGTTCATGGCGGTCGGGCTGCCGGGCTTCCTCTGTGCGGTGCTGGTGACGCGCCTGGTAGACCCGACGCGCACGGAAGCGCCGATGACCTTCCGCTCCTTCATGGCGGAACTCGAGATCGGCGTCCGCGGCTTCGTGCGGCAGTTTCTGTCGCTCATCGTCTTCACCGTGCTCGGCCTCCTTGCCGCGTGGATCCTCACGATCCGCTACGGGGCGGACTCCACCGCTGACGCGGCGGTGCTCGCTACGGCCGTCACCATCGGGCTCGCGCTCACGATCTGGCGCTGGGTCCGCCTGGTCCGTGCCGACCGCCGGGAAGAGACCCCGTTCACCCCCGAACTCGAGGGAGCCGTCGACGACCTCGTCCGCGCCGGGACGCTCGTGCTGGCAACCCCGACCCTCGTGTACGTCTTTCTCGCCGGCGCGGCGATTTCGTTCGGCATGAACGGGATCGTTGGCTGGGGACCGACCTTCATGACCCGCACCTTCACGCTGACATCGGCCGAAGGGGCCGCGCTCCTGGGCAAGTGGGGGCTCCTCTCGGGCACCCTCGGCGCCCTCGCCGGCGGCTTCATCGCCGACTATCTCAAGCGCTACACCGAGCGCGCCCGCGTCATCACCGTGGCGCTCGGCCTCCTCCTTGGTGGCCCGCTGGCGATCTGGCTGATGACGGTGCGCGACATCGACACCTTCATCCCGATCTTCGTCGTGGCTTTCTTCTGTCTCTCGTGGTACAACGGGCCGATGGCTGCCGTGATCTTCGACGTGGTGCCGGCGCGCATCGGTGCGACGGTGATCGGTGCCTACCTGCTCTTCATCCACCTCGCCGGCGATGCCATCGCCCTGCCTCTCGTGGGCGCGTTGTCCGATCGGTTCGGCCTCGACCGCGCCGTGCTGGTGCTCCCGTCGGTGGCGCTGATTGGCGGTCTCGTCATGCTCGGTGCCCTGCGCACGGTGACCCGCGACATGCAACGGGTTGCCACCCTGGACTGACTCATTCGCTGGAGTCCCGATGTCCCCGCTCCCTGCCCTCCGCGGCTATGACCTCCTCCGCAACCCGCACCTCAATCGCGGCAGCGCCTTCACCATGGAGGAGCGTGACGCCTGCGGCCTGCACGGGCTCCTCCCCGCGCGCGTGTTCACGCTGGCGCAGCAGGTCGAGCGGGCGCTGCTCAACATTCGCCGCACCGCCACGCCGCTGGGCCGCTACATCAACCTCGCCCGGCTGATCGACCGCAACGAGACCGTCTTCTATCGCGCGCTCACCGACCATATCAGCGAGCTGATGCCCATCGTCTACACGCCGACGGTGGGCGAGGCGTGCCAGCATTTCGGCGAGATCTTCGGTCGCCCGCGGGGACTGTACGTCACGGCGCGCGACCGCGGCCGGGTCCGCGAGGTGCTCGCAAACTGGCCGACCCGGGATGTGGAGGTGCTCGTGGTCACCGACGGCGAGCGGATCCTGGGCCTCGGGGACCTCGGCGCGCAGGGGATGGGCATTCCGCTCGGCAAGCTGGCGCTGTACACGGCCTGCGCCGGCATTGACCCGGTGCGCTGCCTCCCGGTGATGCTCGACGTCGGCACCGACAATGCCGAACTGCGCGAGACCGACTTCTATCCGGGATTGCGGCAGCCGAGGCTGCGTGGCGCGGAGTACGCCGCGCTGGCGGCGGAATTCGTGGATGCCGTGAAGGACGTCTTCCCGAAGGCGCTGCTGCAGTGGGAGGACTTCGCGACGGACAATGCCTTCCGCCTGCTGGCGGCGCATCGTGGCCGCATCCGCTCCTTCAACGACGACATCCAGGGGACGGCCGCGGTCACGCTCGCCGGGCTCTATTCCGCGTGCCGGGTGCTGGACCAGCCGCTCACGGCGCAACGGGTCCTCTTCTACGGTGCGGGATCGGCCGCGACAGGAATCGGCGAACTGATTGTCGAGGCGATGATGCAGGATGGGCTCCCCGAAGCCGAGGCGCGCTTGCACTGCTGGTTCCTCGACTCGAAGGGGCTGGTGGAGTCGTCACGGACGGACCTGCAGCCGCACAAGCTCCCCTTTGCGCACGATCACGCGCCCATTGCCTCGCTCGAGGACGCGGTGCGCGTCCTGCGTCCGACGGCGCTGATCGGCGTGGCGGCACAGCCCAAGGCCTTCTCGGAAGGGGTGATCCGGGCGATGGGCGAGGTGAATCCCCGACCGATTCTCTTCGCGCTCTCGAATCCAACGTCGAAGGCGGAGTGTACGTCGGAAGAGGCCTATCGCTGGACGGAAGGACGGGCACTCTTCGCCAGCGGATCGCCCGCCGCGCCGGTGACCCTCGATGGTCATCACTTCGTCCCGCGGCAGGCGAACAACGTCTATATCTTTCCAGGGGTCGGGCTCGGTGTCGTGGCCAGTCAGGCGACCGCGGTCAGTGATCGGATGTTCCTCGCCGCGGCCCGGGCACTCGCCACGACGGTCCGCACGCAGGATCTGTCGGAAGGCGCGCTCTTCCCTGCCCTCGAGACGATCCGCGCCACGTCGGTGACGATCGCGGCCGCGGTGGTGCGCGTTGCGGTCGAGGATGGTCTGGCGACGGCAGCGATTCCCGAAGACATTCCAGGATGGCTTGCCGAGCGGATGTACCAGCCGGAGTATCGACCGATCCCCGAGGAGCGGCGGGCGGTGCATCACCCCTGACCGTCCGGTCCCCCCTTCAGCACCGGCCTCGCTCAACCGCAGGCGCGGCCTGACCGGGCGCTAGAAGGTGAGGTTGGCGCTGAGCAGGAGGGCACTGATGATGCGGTCGCGCTCGCCGAAGCGCCGACCGTACTCGCCAAGGTAGCCCGCCTCGTACCGGACCGGTCCGCTGGTCAGGAAGGGACCGACGAAGACGCGACTCCGGTCGAACCCCGCGCGAGGACCGCGCTCCACCGTGTTCCAGGTGACAAAGAGTTCCTGGTATCCGGTGATCCCGATCCGTCCTCCCGGGCGGGGGGCGTGACTGGCGCGCACGAGGTAGCGCGTGCGATGCGACATGCCGGACGTCTCGGCGATCATCCGCTGCTCCTGTCGGATGCGGTGCTGCCATGTCAGGCCGCCTCCGTCATGCTTGGCGACGAGTTGCTGCCAGAGTCGATGCTCACTGCGAAAGTCCGTGTCGTAGCTGGTGTTGGTGAACGTCGGCGTCCACGCATAGCCGAGCAGCACGGCGACACTCGCGGAGAGATTGCGGCCCGCTGCAGGACGAAGCAGCAACCGCTCCATGCGGGAGACATCGTCGGCGACCCGCGCCTGGCCTTCCAGGTAGACAAACCAGCGCGAAGCGTCCGACAGGGGGACGGTGGCGGTCACGAGCGACCAGGCTTGCAGGTCGGTCTGCTGGGCGACGGCGGTGGCCGGGGACGCAAGCGCACCGCAGGCACACGCGAGAAAGACGGAGCGGGGAAGGACCACAGCAGGCCTCAGGGAGCAGGATGATTCCGCGCGAGGGCGGCAGACGCCCCACGTGACAATGTAGCCATGCCGTTGCCATCGCACCCCGTCGGCCGCATACTCTTGGCCGGCCGAACATTCCCGCCATCCTCCTCCGGAGTCGCAATGACTGCAGCCGCTCCCGCCTCCGGCGCACGCTCCTGGCCTGCGCTGCTCGGGCTCGGCTTCGCCACCGACTTCCTCGACTCGCTCGGCGTGGGGTCGTTCGCGACGACCACGGCCTGGCTGCGAGGCTTCCGCATCGTCGCGGACGACGACCTTCCCGGGACCCTCAACGTCGGCCACACCATTCCGACGGTGCTGGAGTGTGTCCTCTACCTGATCGCGCTCGGTGGGCTGATCGACAGAACGACCCTGGTCAGCATGGTGCTGGCGGGCGGCATCGGCGCATGGTATGGCACGGGCATCGTGGTCCAGTGGCCGAAGCGCACGATTCAGCGGGCCATGGCGATCGCGCTGGTGATCACGGCGGGATTCATGGCGATCCGGATGCTGGCATCGCTTTCGCTGGACGAGGGCACCACGGGCTTTGTGGGCTTCGCGCTGATGATCGCCATCGTGGCCTCCCTCGTCATCGGCTCGCTCACCTCGCTCGGCATCGGCAACTACGCCCCGACCATGGCCGTCACCTACATGCTCGGCATGAACCAACGGGCCGTCTTTCCGATCATGGCCGCCT
>JBBRGR010000031.1:0-9746 GCA_038223815.1 Gemmatimonadales bacterium | reverse complement strand
ACCGCGCTGCACAGGGCCGCTGCACAGGGCGAGATCGAAGGCCAGGAGGAAGCGGATGCGGGCGGTGCACGCCACCGACGACGGGTGGTTGCTCAAAAACGATCAGGGCGCCGAACTCGGCCCGTTCGACGCGGTAGTAGTCGCGTTGCCGGCGCCGCAGGCGGCGGAACTTTTCGCCGAGTTGCCCCATCTTCGTGAGCCCGCCGCCGCCGCCGAAATGCGGGCGTGCTGGGCCGCGATGGTCTGTTTCGAGCATCGTATCCCGTGCGAGTTCGACGGCCTCTTCGTCAACCTCGACGGCAGTCCGCTCTCGTGGGCCGCCCGCGATTCGTCCAAGCCCGGCCGAAACGACGCCGAGACCTGGGTGCTCCACGCTTCCCCCGATTGGAGCGGGGCCAACATCGACATGGAGAAGGACAAGGTCGCCTCGGAACTGCTGGCGGCGTTCTTCGGAGCAGTGGGGATCGATCCGCAACAGCACACAACCCTGATGTCGCACCGATGGCGGTTCGCGCAGACGCAGGCCGCGGTGGATGGGGGGTGCCTCTTCGATCGCGAGAGCCTTCTCGCCGCGTGCGGCGATTGGTGCTGCGGCGGGCGCGTCGAAGGTGCGTATCTCAGCGGTGTCGCGGCCGCTGGTTGCGTGCTCGGCGAGGTCATCCGCCGCGCGCGTCTCCGTTCATGAAAGCCAACACGGCGAGGCGGTTCGGTCGGAGTGACACCGCTACTCGGTCGGAAGAAAGACCCAGAGGTGCGGTCGGCCGCAGTTGCAATGAACGGAGCGGGAAAGCAGGCTGAGTCCCGCCCAACTCAGAAAGATCGAAGTCCGCGCAACATCCCACGCTCCCACGCGAACGGCCTGATTCTCGCCAGGTTCCATCCAGCCCTCGCGGGCCGTCACGCTCGGGATCGGGTGAAAAACCCGCTCGACCCAGCGTGATCTTTGCGGCTCATCGTCCTGCAACTGATCAAGCATGTTCGCGGCCGTCGCCAGATCGTCCGCACACACGCCCTCCGCCACCGCGAGCCGGTCGAGCGATCTCGATGCCGAGCGTGAGAGCGTCGGAAGAACGAGCAAACCCCCGAACGACCAGAGCGTAAATACAAGCGAGAACACGATAACCCCGCTCGATGAGCCAACCATCAGCGCCGGCACCGCGAACGCCGCGACGACCAAGCCAAAAACGACAAATCCGATCGCCGCAAATCGGCCACGCACCCACGCGCCCGAAGACACCGCGTATTTCCTCCGCCGAGCGACGGCTCCGAGAACGCGGTCCGGCAAGGTCTCGCGCCAGGCGTCCGGCAGCACGGAACCCCGCGCTCTCACCACTCCGAGCACGCCGCCGGTAAAGCCCTCGTCCCCGGCGATCGCGTACCGATGTCCATCCGCCGAAGCATCGTCCACGACGCGTACGCCTGCAACCGCCCTGGCGAGCAGAGGCCGAGCCGCGAGCATCACAAAGACCACCCCGACCCCGGCGAGCACAAACCCCCACCGTCCCACAACCTGTGTCGCGCTGAGCATCAGCAGACCGACAATCACCAGCACCGATGTATGAACCGCGACGCCCCTGGCCAGCGTAAGAGCGAACCGGCCCGCGTCCGGGTGCTGCCGCCCCGCCCGCTTTGGCAGGACGTACCCGCCCAGAATGTCAAATCCCAGGTGCAGACCCGCGATCACCACCAAAAACACCGCGACACCCGCGTACGAACCCGCCGCACGCTCCAGCATCGCAGGCAGCCCGGTCAGCAACGCGGCGATACTCAGCAAGACCATGGAGCCGACCGCCGAAATACCGAGCCGCAACCGCCAGCGCCCGTACACAGGTGCGGGGCCTGTCAACTGCCGTCCGGACCGGAGCGTGGTCATGGAGAACTCCTTCAGGAAGGATCGCTGGGAGGAGTGGTGGGGGTGGGGGGAGGGGGGCTTTCAGGATTCAGATTGTGCCCTTGGGCGTCGGTCGCAAGGTTGTAGGCAAGCGTCATCGCGATCGCGAATATCGCCCCGGCCACCCCCATCGCCGGACGGATGAACTCGGGAGAGGATAACGCCAGGCGGAGAAGGATCGCCGAGAAAGCAAATCCAAAGTTTCGGAAAACGATCGCCGGATTCGTGGTGAAGGCAAGAGAAACAAAGGCCAGCAGGATGTCCACGAATACCAGGACCGTAAAGAAAGTTTCGAGGATCGGCAAGGACGACACCGCTGTGATCGGCCCGAGCGGGCGAAGCACGCACAGAGACGCGAGGACGATCAACAGCATGAAGACAATCGCCCGCTTGATATCGCGAAAACGCTCGCCCCCCGCCGAGTCAAGCGTGATGGGCGTGTGCCGCTGAAGCCTCGTAAAAATGCCCGCCGCCACGAACAGGATCACGCCGCCCGCCGCATCGGCCACCATGATGCCGATATTGCGCATGTTCTCGAACGCTACATCGATCGGCTCCGGGAACGACTCGAGCTTCAGAAACGCATCCCGCAGCAGCACAAGCGCGTAGATCTGAAGGTGCCGGGCGACACTCGTCGAAACGGACTTCGAGATGGCGAAGGACATATCAACCAACTCGTAGATCAACAGGAGGTTGATGGCCCAGGTAATCGCCGCCAAGTGCACCACGGGAAGCCATTCGGGCCGGTCGGGCCCGTCGATCGGCCAGATCCAGCGGGCGACCTCGACCAACCCGGCCCCGCCGATGAGGACAACAACCAGCGAGATGCTGCGAGCCCTCCGAAATCCTTGGCCCTCCCACCCCGATTCGAGCTTCTTGGTCAAGCGTGAGATCGGATTGCGCATCCAGGCGGCTTCGCCGGCCGGCGACAGGCAGTTTACAAGTTGCTTTTTTATTATTGACAAATGGATATCGGACCACGCCCGCCCGATTACCTTCACTGGGGTTTTTTAACCAATATCGAGCAGGCTCTGCCCGAGACGAATTTTTCGAGACGGTCCACTCTTAGGCCGTAACGGCCGTCTGATCCTCCCCCGAAAAAGTGGACACCCAGACAAGGAGCAGGAATGCTCCAGGCGAGGAAGTGTCCATGGCCCGGTCTCGACGGAAGCACAGTGCAGAGTTCAAGCGTGATGCGGTTCGGCTGACGCACGAGCCGGGTCGCACGGTCGGCGAGGTGGCCGCAAGTCTCGGCATCGGGGGGGGGATAGGAACTCCAAGCGGATGACCCCCGACAGAGGGTGGCGCTTCGGGCCGATTCCCGGGAGGTTTCGAGCCCACGGACGAGTAGATCCGGTCCCTCGGAGCCCCGTTTCGGTGCTGGACCTGCCTGGCTTCCGCACACTCATGGCCCTACCGCAGCCCGATCAGACGACGCTGGTTCCGTATAGCGAGACGACGTACGCGCCGTACGGAGACATCACCCAGAACGTCCCATCGCTAGGCCAGGCCATGAGCGTTCCGAGCGAAGCGCCGTGCACCGGACCCGCATGCATCGTCCGCTGCTGGAGCGGCATCGGAGCGAACCGGCTCGCAATAAAGTCGGGATTCCTGTACGAGAGCGCTTCCGCGTGCATCGTAGGGTCGACCGCAGGGGCGGACTCGCCCGTGGACGGCGACGAGGTGCGCGTGCAGGTCGCGCCGAATCCGGTGCGCGACCGGCTCTCCGTCCGCCTGTCAAGTGCCATGCTGTCTAGCGCGACGCTGCGCGTGGATGTCTACGATGTGCTCGGCCGGCTGATGGAGACGGTGGAGCCGAGGACGCTCGCCGACCGCGTCGAGTTGTCCGCCTTGGGCTTGCCGCCGGGCTTGTACGTCCTGCGGGTGTCGAGTGGAGCGACCACATCGTCGGCCCGATTTACCGTCGTTCGGTAGCTCGGATTGGAGGCAGCGCGCCGAGCACGAATGAGTTCCGGCGATCTTCGCCGGACGATTCAGATTGCGCGTTGATTCGTGGTCGGCGAGGAGTGACATTACCGGTACTCCTCCCCGGCTGACAACGCCCCGCGCCTCGCCTGGCGCGCCCGTTGGGCCGACAGACTGTGCGCCCGCATGTCAACCCGCGTTGTTCAGTTCGGCCTCGGCCCCATCGGCCAGGCTTGTGCGAAAGTTGTCCTTGAACGGTCGGATCTTCAGCTCGTCGGAGCGCTCGATCTGCACCCCGATCGCGTCGGTCGCGACCTCGGCGTGGTCCTCGGCGGCGAGCCGATCGGCGTAGACGTGCGCGCCGACGCTGAGGCCGCGCTCTCAGAGTGGAAGCCCGATGTGGTGCTGCACACCACGATCTCGTTCCTCGACCAGATCGAGGACCAGCTGATGACCTGCATCCGCGCTGGCGCGAGCATCGTCTCGTCCTCCGAGGAGCTGCTCTGGCCGTTCCAGCGCGACATGGAGTACGCGCGGCGCATCGACGCCGCCGCCAAGGAGCACGGCGTCGCCGTTCTCGGAACGGGCGTCAACCCCGGCTTCGTGATGGACTTGCTGCCGATCGTCCTGTCGAGCGTCTGCGCGACGGTCGACCGGGTCGAGATCACGCGGTCCGTGGACGCCGGCAAGCGGCGCGGTCCGCTCCAGCAGAAAGTGGGCGCTGGCCTGACGCTCGATCAGTTCCGCGCCAAGGAAGCCGCGGGCGGCTTCGGACACATCGGCATGACCGAGTCCGCCTACGTGATCGCCGCGGGCCTCGGCTGGCCCAGCGACGATGTCACCGAGACGTTTGGTCCGCACGTCGCTGACGCAGATCACGTCACGCCGTTCGTGAACGTGGGCCGTGGCGATGTGGCAGGGATCCACCAGACCTCGACGGTCAACGTGGGCGGCGAAGCCAAGGCAACTCTGACGCTGACCATGGCGGTCGGCGCGAAGGACGAAGACCGCATCCGGATCTTCGGTAACCCGGGCATGGACGTGGTGGTCCAAGGCGGAACCTTCGGCGACACGGCGACGGTCGCGGCGGTGGTCAACGCGGCGCGACGGATCGTCCGCGCGCAGCCAGGGCTGCGGACGGTGCTGGATCTTGCGCCAGCGGCGGTGTCGCCGATGGGGTAGGTCGTCCTGGGTACTGTCGGGGTTTAGTTCAAAGCAGAAACGACCTGGAAACTCTGAAACGCACAACCCTCAGCTCATCGCTGGGGGCGTAGTCAAAGAACATGGGCGTGTGCTTCAGTGCGTGCGACGTCCCTGCCGCTAAAGTAATTAGTTGTGCGCTGCTCTCAGTCTGTGATTCATCACTACCTTCTGGCGTTGCCTTTAAAATAAATGGCTAGCTACCGCCACGCCAATAAGGACATTAACGCTGCCCTCGATAAAATCAAGGACGCTGGGTGGCGGGTCGAAAAGAGTCCAGGCCGCGAACATGCGTGGGGTAGAATCTAATGCCCCTTCGGGCACCCCTAGTGTGCGGTGAGCGTTTGGGGCACTCCGCGCAACCCCGAGAACCATGCAAAGAGCATCTTCTTAGAGCGGTTCGGAAGTGTCCTGGGGCAAGTCCGAGAGTGCTAGAACCGCTTGAAGCGCACGATTGAATGCGCCTAATCTCATCTTGGCATTTCGATTGCACCCGCTTAGAATGGTGCCGTTCGTCCGAGCCTCCCTTTTATACCAATGCACCCCTTCGCCTAGTTTTACTTCTGACGAATACGCCTGTGGAAAGGATTGCCGGACACATCACACTTCAGCCAGCCTCATGAAGAACTACGACTTCGACCTGTTCCTTCAGGCTCCTGACGTCCCCGCAGGGCTCCACGCCGACGAGTTTCTCGATATGGTTAAAAATGCCCTATTTGAGGAGTTTCAGGGCGACGTGACCCCCGGTTTTAGCGGCGGTGTTCCAGTCCTAATGTGTACGATCGAGGCTGAGTCGATTGAGGCCGCTTTGGATCGATTGGGCGGCACCGTCGTACGTATGGGACTCCACCCGTCTCAGCTGCTCATGCGATTGAGTGGTGGGCGGCATGCGCTCGCGTAGTTTTTCGGCTGCCCAACTTGCGCTTGGCGCTAGGGGTCCGTCGGACTTACCCGCGCAAGCTGCGCGTGGCCGGACGACGCCCACCACTTTGTCGTGCGACATTGCCGTAGGACTATGGCCACTGTCGCCCTCCTCGCGGAGGACGCCGCCGACTCCCGCTCGCCATTTACGCGGAAAGCCCGACAGACGCCTAGCCAGATCTCGCACATGGCTTAGCGGAATTCGGCAATTCGCCGGGAGAGTCAACTGTGTGGGTCAGGGCCTCAGTTGGGCGTGGTTTGCGCCTGCGGCCAAGTCGCCGATGGGGTAGAGGCCTCTTACTCGCGGCATTTGTCGATTTGTCCCGCTTTTGTCACGTCGTGACCGTGACCAGTCGTGGTTGCTGCCGCGAGTGTGAAAGCTAATCGCTTCAGTCAACCATCCTGTTTCTGCATTGCCAACGCTCCAGCCCATCGTTCTTGAAGGCGAGCACGTGCGCCTCGAACCGCTCGCCCTCGGTCACCTCGAAGGCCTCGCCACCGACGGTCTCGACGCCGATCTGTGGCGATGGACCCTGAGTCGGGTGCGCAATCGCGATGATCTTGCGGAGTACGTCCGGACCGCGCTAGACGGGCAGGCCAAAGGCGATATGCTCCCGTTCGCTACGATCGAGCGTGCGACGGGCACGGTCATCGGCAGCACGCGGTTTGGGAATGCCGCGCTCGACCATGGCCGGATTGAGATCGGGTGGACGTGGGTGGCAGGTCCGTGGCAGCGGACGGCCGCGAACACGGAGGCGAAGCTCCTCATGCTTCGCCACGCCTTCGGTCCGCTCGGGTGCCACCGCGTCGAGCTGAAGACGGACGCGCTCAACGAGCGGTCGCGCCGGGCAATCCTCCGGCTTGGCGCGGTGGAGGAGGGCACGCTGCGCAAGCACATGGTGACGGCGTCCGGGCGGGTTCGAGATACCGTGTATTTCAGCATCACGGACGACGAATGGCCGAGCGTCGAGCTTGGGCTCCTGAGCAGGTTGGCCCACCGGGCGGAATGATTCGTTCCACGGCGGATCGTCCCGGCAGAATTCCTGCCTTGGCATCCGTGGAGGGTGAGTCATCTGCGGTGTCGTCGTTTGGATGCTTGCGCGAGTCGGAGCGGGCGCGGCCCGAAGCTCCCGGATACTCGGTGGACTCGCTTCGATTCGCACGGCGGGCGTCTGATGTCAGCCTGGTCGAACGTTGCTGCGCACGAATATGGGCGTATCATGCCGCATATGCGGCGCCTCTGCCGCTGAAGTAGTAGTTCCAACGGCGCCGTCTCTGACGGATGGTTCAGCGCGGGCCATGTGCCACGCACGAGGGGCTTTCCGCCAGCAGATCCTGCGCTTGGTAGCGGCAACGCCGCTTCGTTCGGGCGCTTCGGTCGAAAGGCCTCGCCGGGTTTGCCGCCAGCGCGCTGCTCGGTTTCGGTTGAAGAGGTGGTCCGGCCGAGACATCGGCGGCGGAGGTCAGTGCTTCGGTTCTTCGTCGGCGGCAGCCTGAGCGGGCGCGTTAGAACTCGCCGCTGCCCGCCGACGGCAAGCGGAAGGTGTTGCTTCGTGCGGCCGTCGGCAGCTACCATTCGGTGTCGTTCGTTCTGGTGCCGTCGGTGCCGCGGGAGAGCGGCCCTCTGTTACACCGCCTCGCGCATTGCCAATCCGCGCCTCCGTAACTTGGAGGTATGAAACGCCAGCGCGTCTACACCGACACCTCCGTCATCGGCGGCTGCTTCGACACGGAGTTCGAAGTGTGGTCGAACGGGCTGTTTCAGGACTTCCGGCTCGGCCGCTTCGTCCCCGTTGTCTCGGCTGTCGTCGCTGCTGAGATTGAGGACGCCCCCGAAACCGTGCGTAGGGCGTACGACGACCTACTGGCCCTAGGCGCGGAGGTGCTTCTCGTCACAGACGAGGCGCTGGACCTCGCCGACGCCTACCTCGAACGCGGCGTGCTCACGCCGAAGTACTACGACGACGCAACTCACATCGCCCTAGGGGTCTGTCGGACTTACCCGCGCAAGCTGCGCGTGGCCGGACGACGCCCACCACTTTGTCGTGCGACATGGCCATAGGATGCACTATGGCCACTGTCGCCCTCCTCGCGGAGGACGCCGCCGACTCCCGCTCGCCATTTACGCGGAAAGCCCGACAGACCCCTAGCAACTCTATCCGTTGTGGATCTGCTCGTGAGTTGGAACTTCCGCCATATCGTACACTACGACAAGATCCGCGTCTTCAACGCGGTCAACCTCGAACGCGGCTACAGGCCCGTTCAGATCTACTCGCCCCGCGAGGTTACCCATCATGGAAAAACCGACGACCAAGATTGATGCAGTACAGTTGGTCCGCCGAATCCGCGATGCCCACTACGAGGAGTTGAAGACGGCGTGTCGGGCGGACCGGATCGCGTTTTACAACAGCAAAGTCAGTGCTCCTCCGTCAAGTGTGGGGAGCGCTCGCAAGTCGGCGGTGTAACCCACCGCAGCACGCCGACGCAGGGCGTCACGGTTTTGCTTCGTCCAACCTCCGGCGTTTCCCTGCCTCGTTCAACCGCTGCCCTGCCCTGCGCGGGTGAGCGGTCAACTGTTTGTTATGCGGCAAACGTAACTTGGAGGATGCTAGACCGCAAGGATCTCAGGAAGCTGGCTTGGGAACGCCTCAAGGACGCCCGCACCCTTCTCAAAGAGAAGAGGTACGATGGAGCCGTCTACCTCGGGGGGTATGTGGTAGAGATCGCGCTGAAGGCCCGCATTTGCAAGACTCTGAAGTGGAATCATTTCCCTCAGACCCGTAATGAGTTCCAAGGACTCTCCAGCTTCAAAACGCACAGCCTTGACATCCTGCTGCGCCTCTCCGGGGCAGAGGGAAATGTCAAGGGGACATTCCTTGCGGAGTGGTCAGCAGTCGCAAGTTGGGACCCAGAAGCCCGCTACAGTCCAATTGGAACGGCAACAAAAGCCGACGCTGAGCTTTTGATTGAGTCGGCGGAGGCCATTCTTAGAGCCCTATGAAGGAAAAGATTGACAAGTTTGCGCAGCTTGAAAAGTCCATGTCTGAAGACAGGGGCCCTTTCTGGTTATTCGCGCTTTTTCTTAGAGAGGATGCTCCCGACACATGGGATCTCCTTATTGCGGCACCTTGGACGCAAGGCAAGGTCAAGGAGGCGCTTCAGTACACGGTCGAGAAGCTGAAGCAAGCGTTTGAGCCAAGCCCGCTCACTGAGTTGTCTAGAATTGTCGTCGTCGACAAGGACAATCCCTTTTTGGAGGCGATGAATCGGGCGATGCGAGTTGAGCACTCTGTCGCGGAGGTTCGGGACAGCAATTTTTTTGGCCTCCAAATTAAGCACGCGTTTATTATATCATCGCTCAGCCCTAGCTTGGAAAACCCAGTTCCAGCAGCATAACCCGCCGCAGCACGCCGACCGCACAGATCGGTCTTCACCTTGCAGGCCGCGAGGCGTATCCTGCGCCCTGTCCCGGTCGTCTCGCTGCACGTGCGGCGGGTGAGCGGCAAAACTGTTCTGCGGCTCCCCTCACCCCTCAGCCCTTCATGAGGTCTCACATGACGCGACTCCTCCCTCTCCTTACGGTGAGCACCCTGGTCGCCCTATCCGCCTGTGCCTCGGTGGAGTCCAACACAGCCGGTGGAACTGTACCTGAAACCACGACCCAAACAGAGGCGGAAGAGGCCAACAAGCGGCATGTCCGGCGGTTCTTCGAGGAGGTTTGGAGCACGGGCAACGTCGCCCTCCGGGACTCCTTTCTCGCCACTGACTACCGGGGCCACGTCGCCGGAAGCGCTGAGCCACTCGACCG
>JBBRGR010000030.1:0-9747 GCA_038223815.1 Gemmatimonadales bacterium | reverse complement strand
CTACCATCCGGCTGGCTGGCGCTGCGTCTCACACTGGCGATTCACGGACTCAGGAGGCGCGAGGATGGGTGCTGTTGCAGCGGCTGGGGCGGGGCAGGGCGAGTCCGTGCTGGACGAGTTTTCCTACGACGACGACATCGTCCGCAAATTTCTGGTGGCCTGCTTCATCTGGGGCTTCGTCGGGATGCTGGTCGGGCTGCTGATCGCGCTCCAACTCGCCGATCCGGCCTTCAATCTCGGACTCTCGATCACCTCGTTCGGTCGGCTCCGACCGCTCCACACCAACGCGGTGATCTTTGCCTTCGCCGGCAACGCCTTCTTCTGCGGCTGCTACTACTCGTCGCAACGCCTGCTCAAGACCCGGATGTTCTCCGATGGCCTGAGCCGGTTCCACTTCTGGGGATGGCAGGCAATCATCGTGGCGGCCGCGATCACGCTGCCCCTGGGGATGACGCAGGCGAAGGAATACGCCGAGCTCGAGTGGCCGATCGACATCGCGATCGCGGTGGTCTGGGTCGCCTTCGCGGTGAATTTCGTGATGACGATGGTGCGTCGTCGGGAACGACATCTCTACGTCGCGATCTGGTTCTACATCGCCTCGATCGTCACGGTGGCAGTGCTGCACATCTTCAACAACCTGGCCATCCCCGCCGGTCTCTTCAAGAGCTATTCGATCTACGCCGGGGTGCAGGACGCGTTCATGCAGTGGTGGTACGGCCACAACGCGGTCGCCTTCTTCCTGACCACGCCCTTCCTCGGCTTGATGTACTACTTCATGCCCAAGGCGGCCGAAGGACCGGTCTTCTCGTACCGGCTGTCGATCCTGCACTTCTGGTCGCTGGTCTTCCTCTACATCTGGGCCGGCCCGCACCACCTCCACTACACGGCGCTGCCGGAGTGGGCGTCCACGACGGGGATGCTCTTCTCCGTGATGCTCTGGGCGCCGAGCTGGGGCGGCATGATCAACGGGCTGCTGACACTGCGCGGCGCGTGGGCGAAGGTGGTCGATGATCCGATCCTCAAGTTCTTCGTCGTCGGGATCACGGCGTATGGGATGTCGACGTTCGAGGGGCCGATGCTCTCGATCAAGAGCGTCAACGCGCTGGCCCACTACACCGACTGGATCATCGCCCACGTGCACACCGGGGCACTGGGATGGAACGGCTTCATCACCTTCGGCATGATCTACTGGCTGCTGCCCCGGCTCTTCCAGACACCGCTCTACTCGAAGAAGCTTGCGGAGCTCCACTTCTGGATCGGGACGTTCGGCATCATCCTCTACGTCGTGGCGATCTACAGCGCCGGCGTCACGCAGGGCCTGATGTGGCGTGCCTTCGATGAGACGGGGCGCCTGATGTACCCTGACTTCGTCGAGACCGTCACCCGGCTGTTGCCGATGTACTGGGTGCGCGTCGTCGGCGGCACGTTCTACCTGATCGGGATGGGTCTCTTCGGGTGGAACATCTTCAAGACGTGGCAGAAGCGGCCGGCACGCTATGAGGTGCCGGTGGTGCGAGCGGCGGCACTCACGCCGGCGTACCAGGAGGAGCCGAACCCGGCGCCCGCGGGCGAGGGCGTGCTCGGGTGGATCAGCGCCATGCGCTATCACCGCCGGTGGGAGCGGATGCCCCTGCTGTTCACCGTGCTCACCGTGGTGGCGGTGGTGGTCGCGTCGCTGTTCGAAATTCTGCCGACCTTCCTGATCAAGTCGAACGTCCCGACGATCGCCTCGGTCAAGCCGTATTCGCCGCTCGAGCTCTACGGCCGCGACATGTACATCCGCGAAGGGTGCTTCAACTGCCACTCGCAACAGATCCGGCCCCTGCGTTACGAGACCGAACGGTACGGCGAGTACTCGAAGCCGGGCGAGTCGGTGTACGACCATCCGTTCCTGTGGGGCTCGCGTCGCCTTGGACCGGACCTCGCCCGCGAGGGCGGGAAGTATCCCAACCTCTGGCACGTGCGCCACTTCACCAACCCGCGCGAGATCGCCGCGGCGTCGATCATGCCGTCGTACGCGCATTTCGCGACGGACCAGATCGACTGGGCGGTGATCCCCACGCGCGTTGGCGTGATGGCGATGCTCGGCGTGCCGTACGGTGAGGCGGTCACCAACTCGGTCGCCATGGCCCAGGCCCAGGCCAAGGACCTTGCCGATGAGGTCCAGCGTTCCGGCGGGCCCGCCGGGCTCGCTGACAAGGAGATCATCGCCATCGTCGCCTACATGCAGCGGCTCGGGCGCGACATCACGAACCCGAACGCCGCGGTGGCAGGGCAGGCGCCATGAAGCTCTCCGATATCATGGGCAACGCCGGGCTCTCGTTCTATGCCGAGGTGGCCCTGCTGCTGTTCCTGTTCGCCTTTCTCGGTATTGTCTGGTGGGTGTTCCGGCCGTCGGCGCGGCGTCGCTGGGACCAAGCCGCCCGATTGCCCCTCGACGACGCACCGGTCGTGGCCGCCCGTCCTGCTGAAGGAGCCTCGCATGAGTGACAAGGGCCGCCTGATCGAGCACAGCTACGACGGGATTCAGGAGTTCGATAATCCGATGCCGCGGTGGTGGGTGACCACCTTCTGGGCCACGATTGTCTACTCGGGGATCTACGCGTTGAACATTTTCGGGATCGGGAGTGGTCCGGGGCGGATCGCCCAGTACGAGGCGGAGATGGCGGCCGCGGCCGCCGCTCGGCCGGCGGAGACGCCGACGTCCACCCCGGAGCAGTTGCTGGCGTTTGCCGCCGATCCCAAGCATGTCGAGGAGGGGAAGGAGGTCTTCGCCAAGCACTGCGCGGCATGTCACGCCGCCGATGGCGGCGGCTTGATCGGGCCGAACCTGACCGATGATGCCTGGCTGCACGGTGGGACGATCGACGCGGTGCACACGGTCATCGTCGACGGCGTGCTCGCGAAGGGGATGCCCGCGTGGGGACAGATGCTCAAACCCGAAGATGTCGAGGAAGTGACGGCCTACGTCTGGTCCCTGCGCGGGACCACGCCGGCTGCACCGAAGGCTGCTGAGGGGGAGGTGGTGCCGCGGTGACCGCCCCGGTCCGTCGCGGCCGCGTCCTGCCGACCCTCAACGAAGACGGGTCCCGCAACTGGATTCGCCCCAAGCCCGCCACGGGACCGTGGTGGGCGCGGCGGCGGATCGTGGCATACGTCCTGATGGTGGTGTTCGTCG
Organism: Gemmatimonadales bacterium; assembly: GCA_038223815.1. Classification (GTDB taxonomy): domain Bacteria; phylum Gemmatimonadota; class Gemmatimonadetes; order Gemmatimonadales; family GWC2-71-9; genus Palsa-1233. The sequence continues at coordinate 6,569 of JBBRGR010000030.1, read as the reverse complement.
GGATTCCCCACGTCACGATCCACGGGAAGCCCTCGATCCTGCTCGACGTGCCGCGCCGGCAGTTCACGATTCTTGGCACCACGTTCCTGCCAACCGACACCCTGCTGCTCATGCTGCTCCTGGCCAGCGTGGTGATCGCGATCTTCCTCTTCTCGGCACTCTTCGGGCGCGTGTGGTGCGGCTGGGCGTGCCCGCAGACGGTCTATCTCGAGTTCCTGTACCGTCCCATCGAGCGGCTCTTCGAAGGCGGGCGCAGCGGCTCGCTCCAGATGGACCGCAAGCGCCAGCACTTCCATCCCCGGCGGCTCGCCAAGTACGCCGTCTACCTCGTGATCTCCCTCGGGCTGGCGCACACCTTCCTCGCCTATTTCGTCGGGGTCGAGGCTCTCGCGCGATGGGTCCGACTCTCGCCCAGCGAGCATCCCACGCCGTTCCTCGTGATGGCATTCACGACGCTGCTGGTGTTCACCGACTTCACCTGGTTTCGTGAGCAGACCTGCCTGATCGCCTGTCCCTACGGCCGCTGGCAGGCGGTGCTGCTCGACAAGCAGTCCGTCGTCGTGGCCTACGACTACAATCGCGGTGAGCCACGCGGGCATGCCAAGCCGCGGCCCGCGGACGCCGGGGACTGCATCGATTGCGGCGCCTGCGTGACCACCTGTCCGACCGGGATCGACATCCGCAACGGGTTGCAGATGGAGTGCGTACACTGCACCCAGTGCATCGATGCCTGCGATGCGATCATGGATCAGGTCGGCACGCCACGAGGGCTGATCCGCTACAGCTCCCAGGATGCACTGGCCGGGAAGCCGCGTCGCGTCCTGCGACCGCGCGTTGTGCTCTATCCGCTCGCGCTGTCGCTCTTTCTGGGCGGCTTTGTCGTCGCACTCGGGACTCGGCCGAAGGCCGACATCACCGTGCTGCGCAGTCAAGCCGAACCGTTCCGGATCGAACAGGACGGCCGCGTCGCCAACCAGATCCGCGTCCGCATCGGCAATCGCAGCCGGGCGGAACACCGCTACGAGATCCGCGTGCTCGGTGCCGAGGACGGCGAAGTGATCGCACCCGAGAGTCCGCTCACGGTGCAGGCCGGGGCGCTTCGGACCACCTCGATCTTTGTCCTGTTGCCGCGGACCGCGTTCACCGAAGGGCGCCGTGATGTGACCATCCGCATCCGTGCCGGGGACGCGTTCCAGGAAGACTACCCCTTCAACCTGCTCGGCCCGGTTCGGCCAGCGGGTGTGGCGCCCTGAGATGGGCCTCCTGGGCAGAGAGCGGCGCTGGCCGACACTGATTGCCGTCGCGTTGCTCGGCAACGTCGCCCTCGGCGTCGTCCTGATCCGGGTCGCTGGGGGCGATGAGCACTTCGCGGTCGAGCCGAACTACTACCGCAAGGCGGTTGATTGGGATTCCACCGCGGCGCAGGCGGAGCGCAACCGGGCGCTTGGGTGGGAGGTCACCCCACAGCTCGCCGCCCTCGCGGCGGGCACGGCCCCCACGCTGCACCTCCTGGTGCGCACCGGCGCGGGGGCACCCGTGATCGGTGCCACGGTGAGCCTGGAGGCGATGCCGGTCGCCTATGCGGATGAGGTGCTGCGGGCGGTGCTCCCCGCCAGCGATGCACTGGGCCGGACGTCCGTCCCCGTCGGCATGGCCCGCACCGGACTCTGGGAGCTGCGGCTCTCCGTGCTCCGCGGCACGGAGCGATTCACCACGAACCTGCGGCTTGATGTCTCGGCGAGCCGCGAGGCGAGTGTCGTGACGGCACGCCCCGGCGACGCCCGCCCGTGACGCTCGCCCTCGCGGTGCTGCTCGCCTCGCTGCTCGGCAGCGTCCACTGCGCCGCGATGTGCGGGGCGTTCACCTGTCTCTACACGCCACCGGACGCCCCGTGGCGGCAGAGCATTGGTGCCCACGCGGCCTACAATGTTGGTCGGCTCGGCGCGTACCTGCTGCTGGGCACGGTCGCCGGGGCGCTCGGCGCGACGATCGAGCACAGCGGTGCCTGGGCCGGTGTCGGGAATGCGGCGGCACTCGCCACGGCGTTGTTGTTGATGGTGTGGGGGACGCATGCGTTGCTGGTCGCGGGCGGCGCACGGGTCGGTGCGATGCGTCCGCCGGCAGCGTGGCAGCAGGCGATGGGAGCGCAATTGCAGCGGGTCATGGCGCAGCCTCCCGCGACCCGAGCGGCGGCGACAGGACTGCTCACCACGCTCCTCCCCTGCGGATGGCTCTACGCCTTCGTCGTCACGGCGGCGGGCACGGGCTCGCCGCTGCGTGGGGCCGCACTGATGGCGGTCTTCTGGCTTGGCACCCTGCCGATGATGGTGGCGGTCGGACTCGGCATGCAGCGACTCGCCGGGCACTGGCGTGCGCGACTCCCGATGGTGAGCGCCGCGATGATCCTGCTGTTCGGCGCCATGTCGCTCGCGGCGCACCTCGATCTCGTGCCGGCCACGCACTGGCTCCACCGAATCATGCCGAGCGTTCCGACGGCGCAGGCCGTGCCGACCCCGCTGGCCGGGCACGAGCACTAGCCCCGCGATGCCCGCTCCCCAACTTGGGACGCCGTGCTCCCATTGCGGACTCGCGGTCCCGCCGGCGCTCCTCGCCTCGGAGGGGAATCCGTCGTTCTGCTGCAGTGGCTGCGCCACGGCGCACGAGATTCTCCGCACGAACGGCCTCGCACAGTACTACGCGTTTCGGGAGCGGCGTCTGACGGCGGTCCGGAGCAGCGGGCGCTCCTTCGAGGAGTTTGATCATCCCGCGTTCGCGGAGCTCTATGTGCAGGCGGAGGGGGAGGGGCGGGCCACCACCGAGCTCTACCTCGAGGGCGTGCACTGCGCTTCCTGCGTCTGGCTGGTGGAGCGGGTGCCGCTCCTCATGCCGGGCGTGGTCCGCGCGGAGCTCGACGTGCGTCGGGCGCTGGCCCGGGTCGAGTGGGATCCCCGGCGGCTGCCACTGTCCCAGGTCGCGCGCACGCTTGACCAGCTCGGCTACACCCCGCATCCCTTTCGCGGTGTGGCACGCGACGCTATGCGTCGGCACGAGGATCGGGCGATGCTCGCGCGGATCGGCGTCGCCGGGGCGATTGCCGGCAATGTGATGCTGCCGGCGCTCGCCCTCTACTCCGGCGAGTTCGCCGGGATGGAGGCGGCCTACACAGGGTTCTTCCGCTGGGTCTCGCTGGCGCTGACCATTCCGGCACTGCTTTTTCCGGGACGCGTCTTCTTCACCGGCGCGATGGCCGCCCTGCGCACGCGCCGACTGCACATGGATCTGCCCATCGCCCTGGCGCTCGGCGCCGGCTTCGTGCGGGGCGCCATCAACACCATCGCGGACACTGGCCCGATCTACTTCGATGGCGTCACGATCCTGATCTTCCTGCTCCTCACGGGCCGCTTCCTTCAGCAGCGCGGGCAGCGGGCCGCGGTCGATGCCGCCGAGCTGCTCTATTCGCTGGCTCCCGACTCGGCACGGGTCCTCGAGGCCGATGGCATCGAACGGACGCTCCCCGCGTCGGCCCTCTTGCCGGGGATGCTCGTCCGCGTGCGGGCAGGGGAGAGCTTCGCGGCGGATGGCACGCTCGTCGAGGGGGAGACCAGTGTCAACGCCGCGCTGCTCACCGGCGAGTCGCGCCCCGTCTCGGCGCGGATCGGGGATGTGGTCCACGCCGGGACGCTCAATGTCGCGGCCCCGGTGACGATGCGGGTCGAGGAGGCGGGGACGACCTCGCGCCTCGCCCGCCTGCTGCGCCAGGTGGCCGAGAGCAGTGCGCGCCGGGCGCCGGTGGTGGCGTACGCGGATCGCCTGGCAGGGTGGTTCGTCGCCACGGTGCTCGTCTTGGCGGCTGTGACCTTTGTGCTCTGGGTCGGTCGCGACAGCGCGGCGGCGTGGGACCATGCGATCGCCCTGCTGATCGTGACCTGCCCCTGCGCCCTGGCGCTTGCGACCCCGCTGGCCGTGACCGTCGCCATCGGCCGCGCCGCGCGGGCGGGCATCTACATCAAGGGGGGCGACGCGCTCGAGCAGTTGGCGCACGCCGGACACCTGGTGCTCGACAAGACGGGGACGGTGACCGAGGGACAGACGACCGTCGTGACGTGGCAGGGTGACGACGCGGCGCGGGCACTGGTGCTGGCCCTCGAGGCCGGTTCGTCGCATCCGATCGCCGAGGGCTTTCGACGGGCCTGGCCAGCGGGTGCAGTGCTTGCGGCGGAGTCGGTCACCCACATCGTGGGTGGAGGGATTGTCGGCCGCGTGGCGGGGCGTGATGTGGTGGTGGGATCACCACGGTTCGTGGCGCTGCATGCACCGGGCGGCGCCGGGACGGTGGTACGCGGCCTCGATGCCAGCCTCACCCCGGTGCTCGTGGCGGTGGACGGCGTCGTGGTCGCGCGGGCCGGTCTGGGTGACCGCATCCGCGAGGATGCCGCGGCGGCGCTCGCGTCGCTTCGGCAACGCGGCTGGCGCACGACCCTCCTCTCGGGCGACGATCCGGCCGTCGCGGCCAGTGTCGGCGCCGCCCTCGGCTTCGAGGCGACCGAGGCGATCGGCGGCGCCACGCCCGAGGAGAAGTTGGCGCGGGTCACGGCATGGCGGGCCGCGGGAGGGCCGGTGGTGATGGTGGGGGATGGCGTGAACGACGCCGCCGCGATTGCCGCGGCGCATGTGGGCATCGGGGTCCTTGGGGGGGCAGAGGCGTGCCTGGCAAGCGCCGACGCATACCTCACGGCCCCGGGTCTTGAACCGCTGGTCCGCCTCGTGACCGGAGCGGAGCGCACCATGCGGGTCATCCGCCGGAACATGGCGTGGGCGCTGACCTACAACCTGATCGGCGTGGCGCTCGCGATGACCGGGATGATCTCGCCACTGATCGCGGCGGTCATGATGCCGATCTCGTCCCTGACGGTGGTGCTGGGGAGTTGGCTCGGCCGGACGTTTGAGCCGGTCGCGGGTGCGGCACCGAGCGGTGTGGTCCCGATGGCCACGCTGCCCGCACGGGCGGCGGCGTGAGCGTCCTTTTCGTGGTGTTGCCGTTGGCATTGCTGCTGGTCGCGGTCGCGGTATGGGCCTACATCTGGTCGGCGCGCGGCGGGCAGTTCGACGACCTCGACACGCCAGCGGTGCGCATGCTGCATGACGATGAGGAGTGAAGGAGCGCGGTGCGCCGTGTACCCTGTCAATTCAATGGCGCGAACCCTACTGCCGCGTTGAACGCGTCGCACCAGAGCATCACGAAGCGCACCTCGGCCGCGACGGCTGGTGGCAGCGTGAACTGGAAGCGCTGCGACCCCGACGACTGGAAGCGTCCGATGCGCAGCGCCGTGCCCACATTCGGGTTCGCACTGGCGCCGACGTAGATCACGGGATCTGGCACCGAGGAAGCCTGGAAGTCGCTGCCGAGATCGAGCACGGCCGTGGTGCCGGTGATCGTCAGGGTGGCGCTTCCTCGCGCGACGTATCGCCCCGATCCCATCAGGATCCCGCGTGTGGTCAGTGAGACGGACCCAGGGTCGGGGGAGCCGGGGGGGCCGACGATCGGCTCGGCGTCGGGGGGGGTGGGCGGGGTCGCACCGCACCCGGTGGAAAGGATGACGACGAGCGTCAGAAGCAGGGGTCTCACGGGAACTCCATCCGATCAAACGGGCGCGAGTGGTGGAAACGCGACTGGGGTTTCTCTACAAACGTCCGACGGTCCCGATCGGTTCTCCTGTTACTTCCGGCCCCGAAGCCGGTCCATCGCCCGCCGATCCTGCTTCGTCGGACGCCCCGCGCTGACGCTGACGTCGGGGGCCATCCGCAGCTGGTCTCCGAGGGCGGTCCGTGCGGCCAGCGAGGCGGGCGTTTCCCGATAGAGCGTCTCCGCCTGCGCCGCGCTGCCGCGGCGCTCCGCGGTTCCCGTGACCGCAAGCTCCCACGTGAACGGGGCAAGGCGCAGGGTCACCATGTCCCCCGGGCGCACCGCGCGGGCCGGTTTGGCATGATCGCCGTTGACCTCGACCTTGCCGCCGGTGACCGCCTCCGTGGCGGCCGAGCGGGTCTTGAAGAAGCGCGCCGCCCAGAGCCACTTGTCGAGCCGCACCGCATCCGCTGCGCCTTCTGACCCCATGCCTGCTCCTGAGTGGGCGTCCTCGCCGGTGTTCCACCATATTACACCGCTTGACCATCCCACCACTCCCCCCAGAGTTCCCCCCGGCGAGCACCGGGGAATTCCCGGCCGCCCGCGCGCCCGCGCGCGCGCTGGATCGACTGCGCGTTCCGGGGGCCCGGGCACTGATCGGTGGCATCATTCTCGTGCGGTTGGTGCTGGTCGGTCTGGTGTTCGGGAGCGCCAGGACGGTGGGGGTGGACCAGAGCATACCCCCCGCATTCCGGGTGGCCGCCGGGATCACAGGGCTCCTCGCCATCGGGTGGTTGGCGGGGGTCTCCCGGCGGAAGGGCGGGGCGCTCTCGCCGACGACGCTGTTCGTGCAATCCACGGTCGACATCCTGCTCGTCACCTCGCTCGTGTCCGGAGACGCCACCCCGCTCGCGGCGCTGTACGTGGCGCTCGTGGTCGTGTACGG
>JBBRGR010000029.1:0-9852 GCA_038223815.1 Gemmatimonadales bacterium | reverse complement strand
CGACGGGCGACCCTGCGCCTCGCGGCCGGAACCGCCGTGCAGGTGATCGTCACGCCACCGCAGAACCTGGGCGCGGTGCTGGTGCAGGCCACTGGCAGCGACGACCATCTCCGCGCGCTCGCCGAGCACGCGTCAGCCCGTGGCTTCACGCTCGCCGGCACCGCGCTCTGGCAGGGCAGCCGTTTCGTGCCGACGCCCACCGAGGACGTGCTCTACGCTGCCCTCGGCTTGCCGTGGATGCCGCCCGAGCTGCGCGAGGCAGGGACCGCGCTCGGGGCCCCGGTGCCACGGCTGCTCGAACGGGGTGACCTGCGCGGCTTCCTCCATTGTCACACGACCTACTCCGACGGGAGCAACAGCGTGGCGGAACTCGCCGCCGCCTGTGTCGCGGAAGGCTACAGCTACCTCGGCATCACCGACCACTCGCGCGCGGCCTCCTATGCGGGCGGAATGCAGCCGGACGACATCCGCCGTCAGTGGGACGAGATCGACGCCGCGAATGCTGCGGTGCCCGGCCTGCGGATCCTGAAGGGGATCGAGAGCGACATCCTGGTCGACGGGGCACTCGACTACCCGGATGAGATCCTCGCGGGCTTCGACTTCATCATCGGCTCGGTGCATTCGCGCTTCACGCTCTCTCGCGAGGAGATGACCGACCGCGTCTGCCGCGCCATGGAATCGCCGTACTTCACGATCCTCGGGCACCCGACCGGGCGCCTGCTCCTGGCGCGCGAGCCATACGCGATTGATCTCGAGCGGGTGATTGCCGTGGCTGCCGAGCAGAAGGTGGCCATCGAGATCAACGCCGATCCGCATCGCCTCGACCTCGACTGGCGCCTGTTGCGCTCGGCTCGGGAGGCGGGTGTGATGATCTCCATCGGCTGCGACGCCCACACCGTCGCCGGACTCGCCAACGTCACCTGGGGCATCGGAGTGGCGCGAAAGGGCGGCCTGGGGCGCGACGATATCCTCAACTGTCGCGACGCCGATGGCTTCCTCCGCTTCGCGCACGCGCGGCGCCCCTGATGCCAAGGGAAGGGAAGCCGGCGCGCGCCATGCGGGTGCGCGAGATCCTGACGCGTCTCAAGGCAGAGTATCCCACGGCGCATTGCGAGCTCGACTACCGCAATGCCTTCGAACTGCTCGCCGCGACAATCCTCTCGGCGCAGTGCACCGACGTTCGCGTCAACCTGGTCACGCCGGCACTCTTCGCCCGCTATCCGGATGCGCATGCCCTCGCGGCCGGGACGCAGGAGGACGTCGAGGACCTGGTCCGCTCCACCGGCTTCTTCCGCAACAAGGCCAAATCGCTCATCGGGATGGCGCAGGGACTCGTCGCGGCGTTCGACGGCGAGGTGCCCCGAACCATGGCGGAGTTGCGGCCCCTCCCGGGGGTCGGGCGCAAGACGGCCAACGTCGTCCTCGGCAACGCCTTCGGCCTGAGCGAGGGGATCACCGTGGATACCCACGTGATCCGGCTCTCCCGCCTGCTCGGCCTCGCGAAGACCGACGACGCCGTCACGCTTGAGCGCGAGCTGATGCCGCTGGTCCCCCGCGCGGACTGGACGCTGGTGAGTCACCTGCTGATCTGGCACGGACGCCGGGTCTGCATCGCGAATCGGCCACGGTGCGGGGGGTGCGTGCTGAATGACCTGTGCCCGAGCCGACAGGATGAGCGATGATCGATGATCGATCATCGTATATTGTGCACTCACCTTTTGAGGATCTGTCCGATGTCCAAGACCGCCACCATCATCACCGCCCGCGGGACCATCACCGCCGATCTCTTTCCCGAGGCCGCGCCCGGGACGGTGGACAATTTCGAGAAGCTCGCCAACAGCGAGTTCTATGACGGCGTACGCTTCCACCGGGTCATCAACAACTTCGTGATTCAGGGTGGCGATCCGCTCTCGAAGGATCCGAACAACCCGCGTGTCGGCACCGGGGGTCCGGGCTGGACGATCAAGTGCGAAACGGCCGGCAATCCACACAAGCATGCCGCGGGCTCGCTCTCGATGGCGCATGCCGGGAAGAACACGGGTGGGTCGCAGTTCTTCATCGCCCATTCGCCGCAGGCGCACCTCGATGGCGTGCACACGGTCTTCGGGCAGGTGTCCGAGGGGATGGACGTGGTCAATGCGATCCGTCTGGGCGACGTCATCACCTCCATCCGGGTGAGCTGACCCTGCACGTCGAGCTCGCAGTTCTCGCCGACTACGCCCTGGTGGATCAGCATGGCAAGCTCTCGATCCTCGGGATCTGGCGCCATCTCATGGTCGGCCAGTTCCCGGGGGTGCATCCGCGGGCCCACCTCGTGCTGCACCTCCGGGGCCGACGAACCGAAGTGGGGTCGCATCAGGTGACCGTGCGACTCGTCGATCCGAACGGCGACTCGCTCCTCGAGCAGAGCGGGACGATGGAAGTGAACGAACCGGCGGCGGGCGTGACCGACCTCGATGCGCCGTTGGTGCTCGTCTTCGACCTGCCGCTCTCGGTCGCCGGGGACTATGCCTTCCAGGTCTTGCTCGATGGCGTGGAGGCGGCGCGGGTGCCGTTTCTTGCCTCCGCACCTGCTCCGCAGGGTGGGACGGTCCACTGATGTCGGTCGCGGAGTGGCCACGGGAACGGGCGTGGGCGCTGGTCACCGAATGGACGGCCTCGCCGGCGCTCCGTGCCCACATGCACGCGGTCGAACTCTGCATGCGCCACATGGCGCCGCGATACGATGGGGATCCGGCGTGGTGGGGCGTCGTCGGCCTGTTGCATGACTTCGACTATGAACGCTTCCCCAACGCCGAGCAGGCCGCCGACGCCGAGCATCCGAGTGAGGGAGTGCGACATCTCCGTCCGCTCGGCTTTCCCGAGGAAGGCTGTCAGGCGATCCTCGGACATGCGGGCTTCACGGGCGTGCCGCGCACCACGCCGATTGCCAAGGTGCTCTTTGCGGTGGACGAGCTCGCCGGATTTCTGGTCGCCTGCGGATTGGTGCGTCCCTCGAAATCGCTCGCGGATCTCGAAGCCCCGTCGGTCCTCAAGAAGTTGAAGGACAAAGGATTCGCGCGGGGTGTCTCGCGCAGCGCGGTGCGTCTCGGCGCCGAGGAACTCGGCGTGCCGCTCGACGCACTGGTGCGCGAGCTGCTCACGGCACTTCGCCCCCATGAACGGGACCTCGGTCTCGGCCTGCCGTGACCGACCCGCCGGCTCGCTTCCGTCAGGGTGCCGGCGGGTTGGCGCGTGCCCTCGATCGGGCCGCCGGCATGCAGGCGATCCCTGGCAACGCGGTGACGCTCCTCGTGGATGGCGCCGACACCTACGCGGCCATGCATGCGCAGATTGCCGCCGCGACCCGTCGTATCCATCTCGAGAACTACATCATTCATGCGGACGCCGTCGGGCAGCGCTTTGCCGATGCACTCATTGCCAAGGCGAAGGCCGGGGTCCGCGTCCGCGTCCTCTACGACTGGCTCGGCTCCTTCGGCACCCCCCGCCGGTTCTGGCGCGCCCTGCGCGAGGGCGGGGTCGAGGTGCGTGCCTTCGGGCCGCCGAGCCTGCGCGATCCGCTCCTCCTCTTCGCGCGCGACCATCGGAAGCTGCTGGTCGTTGACGGCGAATCCGGTGTGACCGGGGGCCTCTGCATCGGGCAGGATTGGGTCGGCGACCCGGTGAAGTCGCGGCTGCCATGGCGCGACACCGCCATTGCCATCGTGGGGCCTGCGGCCCGGGCGCTCGACAGTGCCTTTGCACGCGCCTGGACCTTCGCCGGAGGGGAGACGCCAGATGATGCCTCCGAAATGGCGAGCGACGTCTCCCCGGTCGGGGAGACCACCGTCCGGGTCGTCGCCACCGAGCCAGGCCGCGAGCGAGCGTACCGGACCATGGACCTCCTCCTGGGCGTGAGTGGGGAGCGCATCTGGCTCACCGAGGCCTATCTTTCGGCCCCGCAGCGGATGTATCAGGCGTTTCAGGATGCTGCGCGGGATGGCGCTGATGTCCGCCTGCTGCTGCCCGGGTCCAGCGACCTCACCATGGTCCGGAATCTCGGCCGGGCCGGGTATCGGCCGCTTTTGCGCGCTGGGGTCCGGATATGGGAGTGGTCCGGCCCGATGCTGCACGCCAAGACCCTGGTCGCGGATGGGCGGTGGTGCCGGGTCGGATCAAGCAATCTGAATGTCTCAAGTCTACTTGCCAATTGGGAACTCGATATCCTTATTGATGATGGGTCCTTTGGGGAGGCGATGGAGTCGCAGTTCCGGTGGGATCTCACCCATGCCCGCGAGGTGGTGCTCCGGCCCCGGCGGGTGCCGGCCTTGTTCGGTCGCGAGATCCCGCCTCGGATTGCGCTGGCGCCCCCGCCGGAAGGAGGAGGGCGCCACGTTCCGGGCCTCCGGGAGCGAGTGCGGAGCGCGGCGATCATCGCTGGGAGTCTCGTCCGGGGGGCCCGCGCGGCCATTTTTGGCCCCTTGGCCGCGGTGTTGCTCACGCTGGCGGTGGCCTTCATCCTCTTCCCGGCGACCATGGCCGTGATCGCGGCGATCCTGAGTGCCCTGGTGGGGTCTGCCATGGCGGTTCGGGCCTTGGCGCATCGGGAGCGGGGATGAGGGTCAACCTCTCCCAGCGGCGATGCGTATGACGGACATGGATGAAGCCGCGCTCGCCGGGCGCGCCGCCAAGGGAGACGCTGACGCCTTCGGGGCGCTGGTCGATCGGCACGCCCCCATGGCTCGACGGGTGGCCTACACCATCCTCGAGGACCAGCAGGATGCGGACGACGCCGCGCAGGAGGGCTTTCTCTCCGCCTGGCAGGCGATCGACCGCTATGACGCTCGCCGCGCCTTTCGGCCATGGCTGATGCAGATCATGGTCAATGCCGCCCGGGATCTTCGCCGGCGTCGCCGGGTCCGAACGACGGAATCGCTCGATTTCGTGTCAGCGGTGTCCAAGGATGACCCGGCCAAGGAAGTCGGAGCGCTTGACCTCGGAGACCGCCTGAAGGCGGCGCTGGCAACGCTCCCGGAGCGACAGCGATTGGCGGTCCTCTTGTTTGATGCCGAGGGATACCCCCAGGCAGAGATTGCCGCGATGTTGGGGATCCCCGAGGGGACGGTGAAGTCGGATGTGTTTCATGGGCGTCGGGCGCTCCGCAAGGTGCTCGGCTCGGTCAAGGAGGAGTGGGATGAGTGACATGTCGCCATTCAGCGCAGTGCCCGACGACGAGCTTGGCTCGGCGTTGCGCGACGCGTTGGAGGCCCCGCACCATGCGGCCTTCGTCGGACGCGTCCGTTCCCGCCTCGGCCAGCGGAGCCGCGCCTGGGAAGACGAGCTCGCCGGCTGGTTCTGGCAGGGCGTGGTGGCCGCCTCGTTGGCAACCGTGTTGGCGGGCTGGGGCTGGAGTCAGGCTGCAACCAATCCGGACGTTGATGCATCGGTTGCCAGTGAGCTCCTGATGGGGGAACGCCCCGGTAGCGAGATCCTGCTGGTCGCGATGACGGAGGGGCAGTGACCACGTCGCGCACCCGCGCGCTGGTCCTGCTGCTCGTGGCGTTCGCGGTCGGCATCGTCGTCGGCGGGTTCGCCCTCACCAGTGCGATCCGTGCCGGCAAGGCCGACTTCGCGGTGCGCCCGGGACGGGGATCCGCGTCGGGTGGCTCATGGCGTGGCGGATCGGATTGGATGCGGCGTCTGGAGCTCGCCGACACGGTGCGCGACAGCGTGATGGTCGTTGCCCGGAACGGTGAGTGCGCCCTGGACTCGATCGTCCGGGGTCGGATCGGCGCCCAGATGGACTCCCTCTGGGAAGCGGTTCGCCCCGAGATCGAAACCCGACGCGCCCAGACCCGTAGCGAGACGCGCACGCTCCTCTCGCCGACCCAACAGGAGATTTACGACTCGATGACGAAGGCAACCGACGAAAACCGCCGCAGGATGCGCTCGCACCCGATGAGCCGGTGTGGCCCGGGTGGGATGGACGGACGAGGAGGCGGCGGCCGTGGCTCGCGCTGAACGACTCCTCTGCGCCGCGACTGCGGCGCTTCTGTTGACGGCACCGCTCGCGGCGCAGCAGGCCCCCGCATCGATCACGCTCGCGGAGGCACTCCGTCGCACCGAGGAGGTGGCGCCGAGTGTCGTCTCCGGACGCGGCGCGGTGCGAAGCGCCGAGATGGCCGTGCGTCAGGCGAAGTGGGCGTTCATTCCGCAGGTGACCCTCCAGCCCATCGCCAACCTGCAGCTCAACTCGGGCCAGTCCCGCGTGGACCCGGTGACGGGCGAGGTCGTCAGCGGGAACACGACGAACCCGAGCTATGGCATGAACGTCGGCGCCTCGCTGCCGCTGTTTGACGGATTCGCGCGCAATCACTCGCTGCGTGCCGCGCGTGCCCGCGAGGATGCGGCCGATGCGAACTACGTCACCTCGCGCTTCCAGGCCGCGCTGGCGGTCACCAACTCCTTCTTCGACGCCCTCGCCAACAAGGAGCTGCTGCTGGTCAGCGATGCGGCCGTGGCGCGCGCGGAAGAGCAGCTCAAGGTGGCGACGGCCCGGCTCCGCTCGGGCTCCGGGCAGCGCACGGACTCGCTGACTGCGCTGGTCACGCTCGGGCAGGCGCGCCAGAATCGCCTCACCGCGCAGGCCAACCTCGCCAACGCCGAAGCGAATCTCGGCCGGCTGGTGGGTCTCGAGCAGCGGGTCGCGGCGACCTCGGACTCGGCCTTCTACCGTACCCCGACCTCGCTCGATACCATCGACCTCCGCGGCGAGGCCATGGCGATGGCACCGACGCTCCGCGCCTCGACGGCCAACCTGATGGCGGCCAGGGCGCAGCTCGGGCAGCAGAAGGCGGCGTATTTCCCGACGCTCAGCATCTCGACGTCGAACAACTACAATGCCAGCAAGCTGAATGACTACACGCTCGAGGCACGGCGCCAGTTGCTCGTCGGCTTGTCGATCCAGCCGTGGACCAATTTCAACCGCGAGACCCAGGTCGAAAACCAGGCGATCGCGGTGGACAACGCCGAGGCAACGCTCGCCGATCAGCGCCGGCAGATTTCGGCGCAGCTGACCCAGAACTTTGCCTCGCTCGCCAACGCGCAGGAGGCGATCGAGGTCGCGAAGGCGTCGGTGCAGGCGTCGGAGGAGAACGTGCGTGTCGCCGAGCAGCGCTACAAGCTGGGCGTGATGACCATCGTCGAGCTGATGCAGATCCAGGAACAGCTCACGCAGGCCGAGGTCAACGAGATCCAGGCCCGCTTCACCTACCTGCGGACCAAGGCGCAGATCGAGGCGCTGGTCGGCCGGAGGCTCCCGTAATGGCGAAGGACATGCGAGATACGGCGGAGCGGATGGCGCTGCTCCCGGCCGACGTGCCGCGCGACGCGATCATCGTGACCCGCAATCTGCAGCGCGAGTACATCATGGGGACCGAACGGGTCCGGGCGCTGCAGGGGGTCGACATGACGATCCGGAAGAACGAGTTCGTCGCGATCATGGGCCCGTCCGGGTCCGGCAAGTCGACCATGATGAACATGATCGGCTGTCTCGACACGCCGAGCGAGGGCGAGTACTGGCTCAACGGCTACCGCGTGAGCGAGCTGGATGACGACGCGCTTGCCCGCATCCGGAACAAGGAGATCGGCTTCGTCTTCCAGACGTTCAACCTCCTGCCGCGCGCCTCGGCACTGGCCAACGTGGAATTGCCGATGGTCTACGCCGGCGCCGGCTCGAAGGAGCGCCGTGAGCGCGCCGAGAACGCGCTGCGGCAGGTTGGCCTCGGCGACCGGATGCACCACCGCCCGAACGAACTCTCGGGCGGGCAGCGCCAGCGCGTGGCGATTGCCCGCGCATTGGTGAACAAGCCGTCCATCATTCTCGCGGACGAGCCCACCGGCAACCTGGACTCGGCCACGTCGGTCGAGATCATGGCGCTGTTCGAAACCCTGCATGCGCAGGGGCAGACGATCATTCTCGTGACCCACGAACCTGAGATTGCCGCGCACGCCAACCGCCAGATCGTCCTCCGGGACGGCAAGGTGGCCAGCGACGCGAGCACCAAGGAGAAGCATTGACGTGACGCAGTCCATCCGCCTCCTCGCCGCCCTGTTGCTCCTCGCCGCCTGCAAGAAGGAGGCGCCGGCGCCGGTGTACGAAGCGGTCACGATCGGCAAGCGCGACATCATCGTGACGGCGCAGGCGGCCGGGGCGATCAACCCCGACACCATCGTCGAGGTGAAGTCGCGCGCGTCCGGCGAGATCACCGAACTCACCGTCGAGACCGGGACGCTGGTGCGTCGTGGCGCGCTGCTGGCGCGCATTGACCGCCGCGTCCCGCAGAATCGGGTCTCGCAGGCGCAGGCGGCGGCGGACGTGGCGCAGGCGCGGCTCCGGAATGCCGAGGCGCAGCTGCGTCGGGCGACGGAGCTCTTCGCCTCGCGCGCGATCACCGAGCAGGAACTGGAGACGACGACGCTGGATGTGGCCAATTCCAAGGCCGCAGTGATTTCGTCCACGATCGATCTCGAGAACGCGAAGATCGCCCTCGAGGACACCGAGGTGCGCGCCCCGATCAACGGCACCATCATCGCGAAGAACATCGAGCGCGGCGCGGTCATCTCCTCGCCCGTGAGCGACGTCGGCGGTGGCACCGTCCTCCTCAAGATGGCCGATCTCACCCTGGTCCAGGTGAAGACCTTCGTCGACGAGACCGACATCGGCAAGCTTCGGGTCGGCCTTGAGGCGAACGTCACCGTGGACGCGTACCCGAATAGGCCCTTCCGCGGTGAACTGCTGAAGATCGAGCCGCAGGCGGACACGATCCAGAACGTCACGATGTTTCCGGTGCTCGTCCGGATCGACAACAAGGACGGGCTGCTCAAGCCCGGCATGAGTGCCAACGTCCGGATCGGCGTGGGCGAGCGCCTCGGCGTCCTGGCCGTGCCGAATGCCGCCCTGCGGACGGAGCGCGATGTGGCCAGCGCGGCAGGCGTGCTCGGGATCGCGGAGGATGTGTTCAAGGGGATGCTCGAGGCGGCCAAGGTCGCCGCGGCTCCACCGAACGTGACGCCAAGCCCCGATGGCGGCGCCGAGTTGCCGTCCGCCCAGGGCACCGCCTCAACCTCCCCATCCGCCGGCGCGCCAGGCGGGGCACGAGGGGGCGCGGGTGGTCAGGGTGGTCAGGGAGGTCGAGGCGGACGGCGCGGTGGCGACGCGATGAGCGGCAGCAAGTACATCGTCTTCGTGCTGCGCGACGGCAAGCCGGAGCCGGTGTACGTCCAGACCGGGCTCACCGACCTCGACTATTCCGAGGTGAAGAGCGGCCTGAATGAAGGGGACCAGGTCCTCCTGTTGCCGAGCGCGTCCCTGATTCAGGGTCAGCAGAACCTGCAGCAGCGGATGAACCGGATGAGCGGCGGTCTGCCTGGCCAGACCACCACCCAGCAGCAGGGCGGCAAGGCACCGACGACTGGGGGGGCAGCGCCCGCAGCGGGTGGCGCACGGCCCGGAGGGCGGTAACATGCTGATTGGCGAAACCCTCCGTGTGGCGCTGGCGTCGATTCGCGCCAACAAGTTGCGCGCGCTGCTGACCATGCTCGGCGTGATCATCGGTGTGGCCGCCGTCATCACCGTCGTGGCGATGGGGACCGGTGCGCAGAAGGCGGTCGAGGACAAGATCAATTCCCTCGGCGCCTCGCTGGTCCAGATCAATGCCGGGCAGGGAATGAGCCGCGGCGTGGCGACGCAGGATCGTGCCGCGCTGTTGGTGGCCGACTACGAGGCGCTCCGGCGCGATGGCACGACGCTGAGCCAGGTCGTGCCGGAGTTGCAGAAGAACCAGCAGGTGCAGCTCGTCGGGACCAACATCA
>JBBRGR010000028.1:0-9857 GCA_038223815.1 Gemmatimonadales bacterium | reverse complement strand
CTCGCGGAATTCCTGAATCTCCTCGCGGGCCTCCTCCTGGAACTCGGCCAGCTCTTCCTTCGCGTCCGCGATCGCCTCGTCCATCCGCGCCTTCGCCTTGGTCAGCAACTCCTCGCGGTTCTCGAGGGCGGCCTTCGCCTTGGCGGCCAATGCCTTCGCCTTCTCGTCCAGATCGTCGAACATGCTCATCAGGCGTCCTCCTGCGGTGGCGAACGGGTCGGTCGGGGGAACTGCCATGCGTCCCCGGGTTCCAGATAGTAATATGGCAGTGACCGCCCCCGCGGCGGCAGGGGACGGCATGCGGGAGTAAACCGAGCACCTCCGGCCGGCATCTGAGCGGTGTGTCCGAATGCCGTGCTCGCTCACCACGTGGTGATTCCACCCTGCGAGGTCCCGATCGATCCGCTGGTGCAGGCTGCGCAGCAGGGGGATGACGCCGCCTTTGCGGCGCTGTATGACGCCCACGCCGGGCGCATCTTTGCGCTCTGCCTTCGGCTGAGTGCCGACCCGGTGCTGGCGGGCGAGCTGGTGCAAGATGTCTTTGTGCGGCTGTGGGAGCACCTCGGGAGCTACCGGGGCGAGAGTGCCTTTGGCACCTGGCTGCATCGCGTGGCGGTGAACACGGTGCTTGCCCACGGGCGGGCGGGGCGGCGTCGTCGGTTGCGCGTCGCCATTGCGGCGGACTTCTCCGGCGTCGGTCTGGTCGAACTGGACGCCCTGGCGCCCAGCCCGGACCTAGCGCTTCGGATGGACCTGGAGCACGCGGTCGGCCGACTGCCGGCCGGTGCCAGGGCCGTCTTTGTCCTCCATGATGTGGAGGGGTATCCGCACGCCGAGATCGGCACCATGCTGGGAATCGCAGAGGGGACCTCCAAGGCCCACCTCTTCCGGGCACGGCGACTGCTGCGAGGAATGCTGCAATGACCAATGAATCATTCGAGCCTCCGTTGTCCGAGCAGCTGCCAGCCGAGCTGCGGGTACCTGCGTCCGTCCGGGCCGCGACACTCGCCGCGGTGGGGCATGCCCGCCGCCGCCGGGCGTGGCGCCGCGTCGGTACGGGGGCAGTGGCGGCGGGGCTCCTGCTTCTGGTGGCGACCTCCCTCACGCCCCGCGTGAAGCAGGCAGGCCCTATGCCGGGGGGCGCCTCGATGCTGCTCGCGTCGGAGCGTGCAGCCCCTGCATTCGCCGCGCTCGATCTGGCGGAGCGAGAATTGCGCACGGCCTTGGCGGAATCGGCAGGCGATCCCGAGCTCGACACGGCGCTCGCGTCGGTTCGAGATCAGCGCGCGCGACTGCAGCGGATGATTCGCGAGGCCGTCTCGTGAGCCGCGCGCTCGGGGCGGCACTCGCCGCACTCCTCGTCATGGCGTCGAGCCCCACCCCGGAGGCCATTCACCGCGGCTGGGCGACGACCGCCGACGTGGCCCTCCGCATCTGGCTCCCGACCGGGACGGTCCAGGTCGACTGCTGGGATCGCGATTCCATCGATGTCCGGGGGACGCCGGGGAAAGCATCGGTGTTCTTTGGTGGCACGGCCCCGGGCGGCGCGTCGGCGAAGTTCGGCGTGGAACCGCGACGACGCAACGAGCCTGCCCTCGCCTCGGCCGACCTGCGCGTGCTGGTGCCCCGGCGCGCCCGCATCGCGGTCAAGATGACAGATGGCCGAGTCACCACGATCGGCACGACCGGCTCGCTTGAAGTCCTGACCGTCACCGGTGAGGTCACGATCCGGGAGGCGCGTGGCAGCGTGACCGTGGAAACGATTGACGCCACGGTGCGGATCCGCGAGACGCAGGGAGCGGTGCGCGTCCGCAATGGGGGCGGTGTGGTGAGCCTCGCCGACGTGCAGGGGACGATGACCCTCACCACCGTGGGCGGCAGCATCTCGGTCGATGGCACGGGACTCGGTGATGGTCGGCTCGAGACACTCGGCGGCAGCATCGCGGTGCGGGGAACGATCCGCCCGCACGCGCGCCTTGAGGTGCAGAGTCATGACGGGCCGATCACGCTCGTGCTCGATCAGAGCGCCGTGCCGCGTCTCGACCTTGCCACGCGAGGCGGGATCCTCCGCAACGGGCTCGGGCTCGGCAACGCCCGCTTCGGCGAGGTCCTAGGCCGGTCGTTCAAGGGCGGAATCAGCGTCGTGGCGCGCACCGGCATCGCAGGGGGGAAGGGCAGCACGCCCCCCTGATCCGGCGTCCTGTCGATGCAGACCCCGACGTCCCGCCGGGGAACATGTGCAGGCCCCTTCCGGTTACCATTGGAGGCGGCGGGACGATCCCGCCGCCACAGCGTGGCAACCGAGGGGGCGATCTGGCATTCCGGGGCGGCACGAGCGGACTGGGAACGGGCGAGCGGGGCGGCGGACGTGGACGCGGCGCGGCGGCCGGGGCGCCCAAGCAGAAGGTCTCGAGCGAAGTGGTATGGCGGGAAGCGCGTGAGCTCATCTGGGTGCACCGGAAGCGGCTGGGAATCGGCTTTGTCCTGATGCTCCTCAACCGTGCGGCCGGGCTCGTCCTTCCCGCCGCCTCGCAGCGGCTGATCGACGACGTCATCCCGACCGGGGACCCGGCCAAACTCTGGCCGCTCGCCCTGGCCGCCGGGGGCGCCACGCTCATTCAGGCCGCGACGTCGTTCGGCATCTCCCAGATCCTCGGCGTCGCCGCCCAACGCGCCATCACCGAGATGCGCCGCACCGTCCAGGCGCACCTCGTCCGGCTGCCCATACGCACCTTCGACGCCACCCAGACCGGGCAGCTCGTCTCCCGCGTCATGAACGACGCCGAGGGGATCCGCAATCTCGTCGGCAGCGGCCTCGTGCAATTGGTCGGCGGCGCCCTCACCGCAGTCGTCGCGTTCACCTGGTTGATGGTGATCAACTGGCGGCTCACCTCCGTGACGCTCGTGCTGCTGCTCACCTTCGCCGCCGGCATGGCGATGGCCTTCACCCGGCTGCGCCCGATTTTCCGTGAGCGCGGCAAGCTCAACGCCGAGGTGACCGGACGGCTCGTCGAGAGCATCTCCGGGATTCGTGTCGTCAAGGCGTACACTGCCGAGCGGCGCGAGCAGTATGCGTTCACCAAAGGCGCACACAAGCTCTTCCGCAACATCGCCGCCTCGATGACGGGCGTCTCGGCCACGACCGCGCTCTCCACGGTGATTGTGGGGGTCATCGGCACGCTGCTGATTGTGGTGGGCGGCACGGACCTGATTGCCGGACGCATGACCCTCGGCCAATTTCTCCTCTACATCCTCCTCACCGGTCTCGTGGCGGCACCGCTGATCCAGATCGCCTCGATCGGGACGCAGATCACCGAGGCCTTTGCAGGACTGGATCGGATTCGTGAACTTCGCAATCTCGCCGGTGAGGATGATGCCGATGCGGACAAGGCACCCATTGCGACGATCCGCGGGGACGTCGTGTTCGAGGAGGTGACTTTCAGCTACGACGAGGGGACCCCCGTCCTCAAGGCGATCAGCTTCACCGCGCCCGCCGGCTCGACCACGGCCCTCGTCGGCACCAGCGGTTCGGGCAAGAGTACCCTCGTGTCGCTGGTGATGGCGTTCAATCATCCGGACAGCGGGCGCATATTGGTGGACGGACGCGATCTGCTCGGCCTCCGCCTGCGTGACTATCGCTCGCGGCTCGGGATCGTGTTGCAGGACAACTTTCTCTTTGACGGGACCGTACTCGACAACATCCGCTTCGCCAAGCCGGATGCTACCCCCGATGCAGTACGGGAGGCGGCACGGATCGCCCACTGCGACGAGTTCGCGCTCCGTTTCGAGCTCGGCTACGAGACGATCGTCGGCGAACGCGGCGTGAAGTTGAGCGGCGGACAGCGGCAGCGTGTCGCCATCGCACGCGCGATTCTGGCGGACCCGGCGATCCTGATCCTCGACGAGGCGACCTCGTCCCTCGATTCGGAAAGTGAGGGCTTGATCCAGGAAGGGTTGACCCGACTGCGCGCCGGGCGGACCACCTTCGTGATCGCGCACCGGCTCTCGACCATCATGTCGGCCGATCAGATTCTCGTGCTGGAAGGGGGCGAGATCGCCGAACGGGGGACGCATGACGCGCTGGTGGCACTGGGCGGGCGGTATCGCGCGTTGTACGAACGGCAGTACCGGCACGCCCTCGATCGGTACGTCAATCCCGGTGAGGAGTTGGCCGGCGCCGCGCGCCTCCACCCCTGACCGGGAACGGGGTCAGCAGCCGCCGACCTCGCGCAGGAGCTCGGAGATCGCTATCCGGCGGCGGATGCTCTCGTCGAGCCCACCGAACGCCATGACGTCATTGGTCTCCGAGTCCGCGTCCGCCTCGGTCGGGTCGAGTTCGTCGCGACCCTCCTCTGCGCGGCGCAGCCGCTCCTCCTCATCCCACATGCTGTCGCCGAACATTCGGAACCTCCTGGGCGGCGCGTCGTTCTGTCCTGCGTCGGGGTGACACGGCAGAGCGAGAAATCCGGCACTCTGGGGGGAATGGCCGTCGCGCAAGGTGATCTATCTCATACTTCGTGCCAGACGCTTGAACCAGAAGTATCGACACATCACCTTCCGACCGTGATCACGCCGAGGTCACGGTACGGCAACGACTTGCGGGACTGCCGCGCGGCGGGATGGCGGGACGGGGCGGCGGCCGTCGTCGTGCTGGCGAGCCGCGGGGCCGCTCGGCGGCGGCTCGGCGGCGGCAACCTGCGGTGCGGTGGGGGCGCCACAGGGGGGTCAGAAGTCGAACGTGATTCCCAGACTCGGGAGGCGGCCGATCGAGCTGTCGAGCTCAACCGCCCGGTCGCGAAGGTTCCACTCGAATCGCTGGGCATTCTCTCGCCCGGTGACGTTCTGGACATCGAGGTAGAGGGTCAGCTGGGTCCTCCGAAAGCTCCAGCGCTTGTCGACCCGGAGGTCCACGGCATAGAAGGTCGGTAGCCGCGGACCGGCAAGATAGGCGCTGAAGTCCGGGGTGCCGGCGAGCGGCCCCGTGGTCAGGAACGGGGTGGTGCGGGCTCCACTGCTCGCGCGGACCTTGCCGCTCACCTCGAGGCGGTCGGTCGGACGCCATCCCGCCAGGGCCGTGACGATGATCGGGACGTCGAAGGCGCCGGGGCGTTCGATGCCATCAAGCGGCGTGAACCGATTCCGCGCCAGCGTCAGGGACGCGAGGCCGTACATTGGCACGCGATCGAGGCGGCGTTGGGCCAGCAGTTCGAGGCCCCACGCACGGCCGCGCCCCCGACTCTCGAGCGGTTCGAGCCCGAAGGGAATGTCGCCGAGCGCATCTTCGAAGCCGGACGGCGTAAGGACCGCCTGCCGGCGGAAGACGCGCACCGGATAGTCGCGATACCGCTTGAAGTACCCCTCGACCTGCAGCGTGGTGCTCCCGAGGCGTGTCCGCGCTCCGAGGGTAGCCTGATCGGCACGCCAGGGACGCAGTGCAGCGTTGATCGGATCGCCGACTTGCCAGATGAACGGCGGCGGCTGCACCGTGCGGCCGAGACTCGCGGTGACCGAGGTCGCGGCCGTGAGGTCGCGTGCGAGGCTGACACGGGGCGACAGGTGCACCGTGTTCCCGAGCCAGGCATAGCGATCGGCGCGGAGGCCCGCGGTGAGGCGCCACACGGCGTCCGGGCGATACGTTGCCTCGGTGTAGGCGGCCACGCGCCCCGCGGTAACGGTGGAATCGACACGGAGGGGTCTGGGCACGCCGTCGCCATCGCGACGCACTGCCCCGGGGAGCGTGATGTCGTAGCGCAGGCCGGGCGCGAGGCGCCCGACGGCACCGACGCGCAACTCCAGATCACGGCGCGGCGCGAGGAGCAGATCGGTGCGCAGCGAGTGCTCCGCCTCGACCGACCGCGCCGCGAAGATCGTCGCGCCGGTGGTGTCCACCTGACGGCTGTCGAAGGTGGTACGGGTGTGGCCAAGCGTGACCGTCAGGGCGCCGGTCGGCAATGTGCGCTGCCAGGTCAGCCCGACCACGGCGCCGCGCTGCCCCGTCCCGAGGACGCGGGCGTTGTCGAGCCGCTGGTCGGCGCTGTCGTTCTGGAAGGTGATGTCATCGCGCGACCCGAGGGCGAGCAGGCTCAGCTGATCACGGGTCCCCAGGCGCTGCGTGGCCTTCAGCGTCGCGTCGTAGTAGGTCGGCAGGAACGAGAAGTCGAGTGCGCGGAAGAGGAGGTCGAGATAGGAGCGCCGAACGCCGAAGAGGATCGACCCATTGCCGACTGGCCCCTCGGCGATCGCCCCGACGCCGGCAAACGACAGGTTGAGCTGCCCAGCCCAGCGCTCCTCGTTGCCCTCGCGCAGCGTGATCGCGACGGCCGAGCTGGTGCGGTCGCCGTAGGCAGCGGAGGGCGGGGCCGCGGTGAACGCGGCACCCCGGACGAAGTCGATCGGCAGCAGCGAGACCGGTCCGCCGGTTGAGCCCTGCGAACCGAAGTGGTTGATGTTCGGGACCTCGAGTCCGTCGAGGAGAAAGAGGTTCTCGGCCGGCGAGCCCCCGCGCACCACGAGGTCGTTGCGTCCCGACGACGCGACGCCGACGCCGGGGAACAGCGCAACGGCTTGCACGATGTCCTCCCGCACGCCGGGGGCGCGTCGGGTTTCGTCGCGGCCGAGGGTCACGGCCCCGGTCCCGCCCCCGACGGCCGCGCCACGCTCCGCGCTGGTGGTGAGGGTCTCGAGGGTCAGCGGCTGCGGTTCCAGCTCGATCAGGATCGGGACCGGGCGTCCAGAGCCGACCGCGATCTCTCTGAGGAGCTGTGGGGCGTATCCGATTGCCACGACGCGGAGCGACACGAGGCCGGCCGGGATCCCGGTCAGGGTGAATCGCCCTGCGTCCACGCTGCGCGCCCGGAGCGCGGTGCCCGGGATCTCCAGCAGCGCGTCGCGGATGCCCTCCCGGGTGAGGCGATCCACCACGCGCCCCGTGAGGGTGCCAGCCTGCGCCGCGAGGAGCCCGGGCGAGCCAAAGAGGGCGACCAGAAGGGCGGCCCCGCGGAGGATCGAGATCATGCGGGTGCTACAGCCGGTCAAGGCCCTCTGTTCCAATCACCGGCTTCCAGTGCCGAAGCTCGTACTCCACCAAGCCGCGCTGGTGGAAGGGGTCGGCATCGCGGATCGACTCCAGCGATGGCCCGTCGTCGGGGAGGCGGAAGAGGAGGGCACCACCGGTCCGGGGCTCGAAGGGACCGGAGGCCAGCAGCCAGCCCCGCGCTCGGAGCGAACGGAGGTAAGTTCGGTGGTCCTCCGTCGACGCGATGATTTCGTCCAGCGGAGCGAGGTAGCGCAGGATCACCAGGGCGTACATGGCTGGCCTATCGGCAAGGAGTGGGCGTGGAATCTACCAAGGCGTCGTTACCAGGTCCGCTGGTCACCGCGATGTGGCTTTCGATGCACCTCGACGAGCCGGATCTGGTGGTGCTCGATACCTCCTGGTACCTGCCGCACCACGGCCGAGATCCGGAGGCGGAGTATCGTCGCGCGCACATCCCCGGCGCGGTCCGCTTCGATCTGGACGCCGCCAGCGATCCTGCGGCCGGCCTTCCGCACACGGCGCCGTCGCCGGAACACTTTGCGTCGCTCTGTGAACGCCTCGGCATTCATCCCAGCGATCGGGTCATCTGCTACGACGGAAGTGGAGTCAATCTGAGTGCGGCCCGCGCATGGTGGCTATTCCGCCGGTTCGGGCACCAGCAGGTTGCTGTGCTCGATGGGGGATTTGCCGCCTGGGCGGCCGAAACTCGCCCGGTGCAGGTCGGGACGGTGCGCCGCCTGCCCACAGGCTATCGGGTCGCGCACGGTGACCCGTCCCTGGTGCGCGACCTCGACGCCGTGGCGCGCATCGTGGCCGGCCAGGATCCTGCGCAACTCGTCGATTGCCGCAGCGCGGCGCGCTTCGCGGGTGATGAACCGGAGCCCCGTCCGGGCCTGGCCCGCGGGCACATCGCGGGGAGCCGGAATGTCCCGTTCACGGTCCTCACCGACCGCACCACGGGGCGGATGCATCAGCCTGCTGCCCTGAGCGGGCTGCTGCGGGATGCGGGGCTCGATCTGGCACGACCGATCGTCGCGTCGTGTGGCTCTGGGGTGAGCGCGTGTGTCCTCGCGCTCGCGGTCGAGGTCGCCCGCGCGGCCGGCATCACGCCGGCGGGGCCACCGGTGGCGATCTACGACGGGAGCTGGGCAGAGTGGGGAGCGCGGGGCTAGGTCGCGATCACCGCACCCCGCACCGCCGCGCGGCGAGCCGGCTGGCGGGCCAATCGGGGGCCAGGCGGAGCGCGGCTTCCGCGTGGCGACGGGCACGCGCACAGGGGAGTCGCTGGGCCAGGTCGAGTCGCAACGGATAGGAGGTCGGATCGAGCCGTGCGGCCCAGGCAAGTCGGCCGAGCTCGCGCCCCGAGCCCGCCACCACGTAGGCGAGCGTCTGTTGACTACTGCGCAGCGCGAGCAGCCCGAGCAGGAGGGGAAGGAAACGCAGTACCCGAGCCGGCGTGGCCTCGGGTGCTGCAAGTTCCGCCGCCGATGCTCCGCCACTCAGTGCACCCACCGCGATTGCGACGCCGAGGAGCGGCACGGGCAGCAGGAGCGACGCGTCGAAGGTCCCCACCACCGCCACCGCCGTCAGCACCGCAAGCGCGGTCGCCCCGTGCATCGCGCTCTCGCCCGCCGAGGGCAGCCGGCGCGCGGCACGCCACGCGAGCGAGAAGCCGAGCAGGAGCGCGCCGGCCAGCGCCAGCGTCCCACGCTCCGCCACCAGCGCCATCCAGTCACTGCTCGGCCACGGGTTCAGCGGAATGTCGTCGCCCCACACCCAACTCGGGTCGTTCGGTGGTGCCACATCGCCGTACCGCAACGCCCAGTTCCCGGGACCGACGCCGAGGACGGGGTTGTCGCGCGCCAAGGCGAGGGTATGCCGGTACTGCAGCACGCGTCCGCGCCCCGACCCTTCCTGCGCATTCGCGATGCCGCCCAGCGTCTCGGCGTATGGCGAATCCGAGCGCCAGTGCAACCGGTTTGGCAGCGTGAGCGCGAGGAGGGGCCCGAGCACGAGGGCGATGGCGAGCATGGCGAGGCGTGGGCGCTGGATCGGCATGGCGCCACGACGACGCGCGTACAGCATGGCGAGCAGAAGGATGCCGAGTCCCGCGACCACGGCGAGCCATGCCGCGCGCGAACGCGTGAGGACCACGGCCCCGGCCAGCGCAGCACTCGCCATGAGTGGCACCAGAGTGGAGCACCATCGCCGGGCGGTGAGGGTCACGAGGACGAGGACCGGCAGCGTGATCGCGGCGAAGTGCGCGAGGAAATTCCGGTTGCCAAAGGTGCCGCCGGGCACCCGACTCGCGGCGAAGAACCGGGAGTCGAAACCATATGCCTGCGCGAGGCCGGTCGCGGTGCCCGCGGTCGCCGCCACGCCGAGCCAGCGGAGGAGCAGGGGAGTGTAGCCTCGGGCCGCGAGATGATGCGTGAGCAGCAGCGCCGCGCTGCCGGTCAAGGTGAGTCCGCCGCTCCGGAGGGCGAGCCAGCGATTCCCAGCAAAGAGCGCGGCCGCAAGGGTGGCGGAGAGGAGTAGCAGCAGCGCCGAGCGGGTCGCCTTCGAGCAGGCCTGCATCCCGGGACGGACCAGCGCGACGCCGAGCCAGGTGACCAGGTGGACGACGGTTTCCTTGGGCAATTGATGACGATCAAGGTCCGTCGGGGCGCTCGGCAGGGCAATCAGGACCGCCGCGAGCACGCCAGCCCCGAGCAGGTGTGCCGCCGTCCGCTCCTGCCAGCGGGCGACGGCCTCGCGGTCGAGGTCGGATGCGGCGAGTGGTTCGGTCATCGGGGAAGGAGAAGATATCACCCCGTCGGCC
>JBBRGR010000027.1:0-9922 GCA_038223815.1 Gemmatimonadales bacterium | reverse complement strand
ACCACCGACGGCGTCGAGAACTATGGTTACGCCACCGACAACGCGGGGTGGACCACGAGCGATCGTGCCGTGGTGCTCTGGTCGCCGGACTCGAAGCAGATCGCCACCTTCCAGCAGGACCAGCGGACGGTGAGCGACATGTACCTCGTGGACGTCCGCGTCGGCGCGCCTCAGTTGCGCGCCTGGAAGTACCCGCTCCCGGGCGACTCCGTGGTGACGATGATCGAGCGCGTGGTGATCGATGTGGCCACGGGCAAGGTGACCCGATTCGCGATGCCCCCCGACCAGCACCGCTCGACGCTGAGTGACAACATCTCGATGACCGACATGAAGTGGAGCCCGGATGGTCGGGAGATTGCCTTCGCGTCGGTATCACGCGATCACAAGGACGTCTGGCTCCGCCTGGCAAATACCGCCACAGGCGCTGTGAAGACCGTGTACCACGAGACCTCCCCCACGCAATTCGAGTCGCGCACCGGGTGGCGGGTCTGGTGGCCCACGCGTGAGGTCCTCTGGTACTCGCAGCGCGAGGAGTGGGGTCGGCTGTACCTCTACGACCTCGACAGCGGGCGGCTGAAGCGCACCGCGACGCCCTGCGCCTGCAACGTCTCGGCGATCGTTCGGGAGGACGAGGCCACGCGGACGATCTGGTTCACCGGCCTCGGCGGCGACCCGACGGGGGATCCGTATTTCCGGCACCTCTACCGCGTGCAGGTGGACAAGGATCCGATCGTCGCCCTCACACCAGAAGACTTCGAGCACGACGCGCAGCTGTCGCCGAGCGCGAGATATGTGGTGTCCACGCACTCCACTCCGGATGTGCCGCCGGTGACGGTATTGCGAGACGCCACCGGCAAGATCCTTTGGGAGCTGGGCCGCGCCGACATCACGGCGCTGACGGGGACCGGCTGGACCCCGCCGATGCGGATCACCTTGAAGGGGCGCGACGGCACGACCAACATCTACGGCCTCCTCTTCCGGCCCAGCAACTTCGATCCTGCAAAGAAGTACCCGATCATCAACCAGATCTACCCGGGGCCGCAGTCGGGCAGCGTGGGCAGTCGCGCCTTCGCGGCGGCCCGCGGCGACACGCGCGCGCTCGCGGAGCTCGGCTTCATCGTGGTGCAGATCGACGGCATGGGGACGCCGAATCGCACCAAGACCTTCATGGATGCGTACTATGGCCGCATGGGCGATAACACGCTCCCGGACCAGATCTCGGGGATGAAGGAGCTCGCGGCCCGCTATCCCTGGATTGACCTGACGCGCGTCGGGATCTGGGGGCATTCAGGCGGCGGCTTCGCCACGACGAGTGCGATGTTCCGGCACGCGGACTTCTTCCATGTCGGCATCGCCGAATCGGGCAACCACGACAATCGCGTCTACGAGGATGACTGGGGCGAGCGCTATCAGGGATTGCTGACACGCAGCACGGACGGCAGCGACAACTATACGGTCGAAGCCAATCAGATGCTGGCGAAGAACCTCAGGGGCAAGCTCCTGCTGGCCCATGGGACCTCGGACAACAATGTGCCGCCCAACAACACCTGGTTGGTGGTGGACGAGCTGATCAAGGCCAACAAGGATTTCGACCTGCTGATGATCCCGAATGCCGGGCATGGCTTCGGGGCGGCGGGCAACTACATGATGCGGCGTCGGTGGGACTATTTCGTGGAGCATCTGCTCAAGACTGCGCCACCCCGCGAGTATCGCATCGGCGGCGGGGAGTCCGCTCGCTGACTCAGTCGCTAGCGAGCGTCGTGACGGTCGCCTCCGGTGCGTTCTGCTGTACCGAGGCGATACCGGCGTCCATCGCTGCGGTCGACGAGTACATCTGGCTCGTGCCGATGTCCTGACCATTGCCCGCCGTCAGTGCGAAGTAGGGATCCCCCTGGACCGAAGTGCGCCGGTCAAAACGGCTGAGGTCGGCGGCGTTCGTCCGGACCGATTCGATCCCCTGCTCCGCCGTGGCCTTGGCCGTGTACTGCTGCGAGGTGAGGATGATCTCGTGGTTGCCCGCCTTGAGATTGAACATGAACTTTCCGGCCGCCGTGGACTTCAACTCGAAATAGCCAGCCATCGCGTCCTCCGAAGGAAATCGTGCATGCGGGAGGGACGAGGCATGGAGCCACCTCCCTCCCTCAGTCTAGCCCCGCGTCGTGGCTCTTGCCACCTTGCGGTCAGCGCAGGGTGCGGCTGTGCACTCCGCCCTTCTCGGAGTCCACCGTCACGGTGAATGGTCCGTTCCCCCGGACCACCCACTTCACCGTCAGCACGGAATTCCCCGGGATGTTGCTGAGCTCCAGCCGCGCTGGCGTGCGGGGCTGCTCCACTGCGGTCCCGGCAATCGGATTGGTGACCCGGTACCCCGTCAGCACGGTGGCCCCTGTCAGCGTCACGTAGTCGGGGCGCGAGATCTTGTTCTCGACGTCCTGCTGCGTGTGCGTCGGGACCAGTCGACGGTTGGCCACGATCGCCGTGACTTCCGTGAGGCCGTTGCCCAGCGAACGCGTGGTGATGGTGTCGACCTCGACCTGCGGCATCTGCCACGTCTGGTACAGCGAAAAGGCCATGTTGCGGTGCGCCTCGGCCTGCATCAGGAAGCCCGGCTCGGTGCGGCCGAAATTCTTCTTCATTCCGCCGATCTCGACCATGCCGTACTGCGGATGGTTGTAGCTCTTCCACGGGACAAAGGCGTCGCCGAAGAGCAGCAACCGGTCGAACTCGTAGTCGGTGCGATCGTAGCGATTGGTGTTGGTCTCGACCTTCTCGAACAGCTTGAAGCCGGTCCAGAGCTCATTGGAAAAGGTCACGACGCCGAGTGCCCCGTAGAACCAGTCCAGCTCGCCACCCCACACGATGTAGAGATCCTTCCAGACGATCATGTAGCGATAGCCCGGGAGGATCCGCTCCCCCACACGCCCGAGCTGATCGAAGACCGCCACGTCCTGCGGGCGATACTCGTCCTGCGGCGACCCGGGGCCGCGCAGAATCATCCCGCCGTTGTTGTGGTAGCTCTGCGCCCCGGCAATGTTGGGATGCGTGAGCGCGAAGTTGATCACCGCACGCGTTTCCGGCAGCGACGTGGGATAGAAATCCGCACCGCCCTGCACATACTGCGGTTGCCAACGCCAGGGCCAATTGCGGTTCGGATCGTAGCCTCCGACGTGATCCTCGTTGACCTGGCCGTCGCCGTCATTGTCGAGGCCCTCGCCGCCGAGCAATTCCCACTGCCCCCGCTGCCCCGGCATCACCGGAATCAGGATGCGCGGATCCTCGGGGCTCTCGAGGAAGCGGCCATTGGGGTTGCGGCGTCGCATCTGGGTGATGTGCCCATCGCCGTCGAGGTCATCGAGCTGGTCTTCATCGACCTTGCCATCGCCATCGTTGTCCCGGGGAACCATCCCGGTGCGCGGGGAGGAGGCCGTATTCGGCTTCTTGAGAAAGTGCTCGCGGCCATCGGGGTTGATGGTCGGCACGATGTACATCGTGCGCGTCGCCAGCAAGGAGTCGATCCAGGGATTCTGGCCCTGCATCTCGCAGAGGTACCATGCGGTGTAGAGCGAGAACTCGGTGCCCTGCACTTCGTTGGAGTGGATGTTGCCATCGATGTACATCGCCGGCTTCCTGTCCGGGTCACCCTTGGTGAAGTCCGAGACGGTGATCAGCCACATCTCACGCCCTTCGTGGCTCTTGCCGATGGACGAGAGCCGGCAGGTGTTCGGGTGCGCCGCCTGGAGGCGTCGTCCGATCTCCCCGATCGCGGCATGGTCGTAGAAGCGATCCCAATTGAGAATGACCTTGGGTGCCTTGGGCGAGCCAGCCGCCGCCAGCGATCCGAGGGTGGTCGGAGCCTGCTGACTCCGGGCCGTGGCCACGGCGCTCAGGAGCAGCACCGCCGCCGTGACGAGGGGCAAACGCATCGGCGGCCTCACCGGAGAGAAATGGTCTGGGTGGCGCTACCCGACACCGGCGAACCGGCCGTCAACTGCAGCGTGGTGCCGCGCGGCGCGGCGATGGTCCACTCGAGCATGGTGGTTCGGCCACCCCCCTCGAGCACGCCCAGGATCTGTACCGCATTCCCGCTCAGGATGGTCATCCCGCTCCCCTGCAGGTCGACGCGCACCCCGCGCGGGGTGCGCATTCTGGCGCCGAGCGCCGTGGTGGTCGGCAGCGCCCCGTCGTTGGCGAGTGCCACCGTCAGACGCCAGACGCCGTCGCCAATCACCTCGACGCGTGCCGGCCGCAAGGCCACGCGCGGGAGCATCCCGGCGAGCTCACGAATGAAGCGCTCCTGACGATTCAGCGTGGAGTCCAGCTGCGCCCCCGTTGGTGGGTTCAGCAGGACGCCTGGCTTCCAGCCGCCCACTTCGACGGTCCCACTCTCGTCCGGCAGCGGGACCGTGGTCCAGGGCACGTAGGCGCTGATGCCCTGCGACTCGAACCACCGCAAGGCGTTCCGATCCTCACCGTTGGCATCACCAGCCGATGCCGCACCACGGGCCGTGGTGTCGCGCGGCGCCTCGGGGACCCACCAGCCTCGCGACCCGACCGCCCACTTGCCGAAGATGAAATACATGCTGTTGAGCACATCCCCCGCTGATGCAGCGGAGGCAGGCCCCTTGCTGAGACCAGTGACCTTCTGGAAGCGGCGTCCGAGATCCGCGAACGTGCTCTGGTCGGCGCGTACGATGGAGTTCAGCTGACCGCCCGCGCTGGTGCCTTCGGGAGCACGCACGCCTTGTGCATTGGCGATCCCCATGGAGGGACGATTCTCCCAGGGGCGCAGCAGATTCTCCTGCGGGCCGAGGACATACACCGCGGCGATTTCCTGATGCTCGACCAGGAACTCCGCCAACCCGCGGGCCTCCGGGGCCGAAATGGCATGGAGGCCTGCGTTGGCCCCATGATGGGCATAGTTGTACGGGAAGTTTCGATTGATGTCCGTGCCGCCCGGCGCGTCTTCATTCCGACGGCCATCGTTGTCGTCATCCTTGCCTTCGATGCCGAGCAACCGGAATCGTCCGACTTCGCCCTTCGCGGGATCGGCGCGACGCATCAGCAGCGGGTGCGATTCGTCGACGAGCCACTCGCCGTTCGGGTCCGCCACCCGCATCATGGTGATCACGCCGTCGCCGTTCAGGTCATCGGGCGCATCCTCATCGGTGCGCTGGTCCCGGTCGTCGTCGTAGGCGAGGCCATTCCCGGTCTGCTCCCAGAATGGCCGGGCAATGGCCCCTTCCGCCGCGTCCGGATTCAGGCGCGGCACGAACCAGAGCGTGGTGCGATCCAGCATCGCCGTGACGGAGGAATCCCGGCCGTACGCTGCGAGAAGCCGCTCGGCCGTCGCCACCGCAATCTCGGAGCCCACCAGGTGGGGACCGTACGCGTTGGCGAGCACCAGCAGGGCCGGGCGGGTGGCGACGTCTGCTCCCCCGCCGATGCGGAGCGCCTGGACGGCGCGCCCCCCGGGCGAGGTCGCAAGCGTCAGCAACTCGGCACGGCCGCGGTGGGTCTGCGCGAGTGTCTGAAGGGAGGCGGCGAGTGCCTGATGGCTGCGCCACTGGGCCTGCGCGGGGGTGACGAGCACGACGGCCAGCGCCGCCGCATGGAGTGCACGCATGAACACCTCGGATCGAGAAAGCCCTGCGGGGAGGAACACCGAAGTGTAACCCTCGCCCGAGGCCCCTCGCTACCCGATCAACTGCACCGTGCTGTTGGTGCGTCCCGTGCGAATGTAGAGCTTGACGTGGACCATCGCCGTCGCGGCATCCAGGAAGTACGTCTCGCCGCTGCCCGCCGTGACTTCGGCCAGGGACGCCGCGGCCTGAAGCGGGGTGGCGGTGGCGCCGTCACGCACCACGGCGAACGGAAGACCCGGCTCATACGGAATGGCCACCTGGATCCAGTCGCCCGGTGCACCGCGCTGGAGGTTGAGGCGGAGCCGCCGCGGGATGGCCGTCACCCACAGCAGGTCGAAGCGCCGACTCGCCGGCACCGAGAGCCGGACGGTCTTGAGGTTGCCCGGCACCCCGACCAGCGCGAGTGTGGCGGCATCATCGCGGCGGATGGTCATCGGGGCAACCGGCTCATTCCCTTCCCCGTCGATATTCAAGCCGAGAAACCGATTGGTGCACTGCCACGCATTCCACTCCGTGCGACGGAGGCAGCCGGGCGAGACGAGCAGCGGCACATCGGCGATGATGGTCGCCCCCGCCGTGCCGGTCAGCGCCCCGTCCACATCGCGGAAGAGCGAGGACTTGTCGCCATCCTTGTCCGCCCGCGGTGCTTCGAGATAGACCCCATTGCTGTTCACGAAGCGGAGCGCGTTGCCAAAGTTCAACTGCGAAATCGGAAAGCCGTTGGCGCGGTTGTATCCGAGCGCGCTCGCCGGCCGTCCGGGCGTCGAGACGAAGTTGGCGAAGGCCACGTTCGTCGCCCCGACCGTGCCGTCATAGAACTCATAGCCACGGATCGGGAAGGAGGCGTTGGGGGACGGGGTCCGATTGTCGCTCTCGCCCACGACGAGCGAATTCTCGAAGAAGGTCTCGGACGCGGCGAACGTGGCGCCGATGAGATTGTCCGAGAGGACGGCCCCCTCGAGCCGCTGCGAGGCGCCGCGCAGCCAGACGGCGCGCCCGGTGTGCTTCCAGCCGGAGAAGTTGCGGAACGTCGCGATCACTGCGGAACCATTCGTCGCCGCGCCGGCGCGCGGGGTATAGCTGTTGGTCTCCGTGGTGCCATCGGGCTTCGGCCCGTCATCCACGTTCAATCCAGGACGGCGATTGCTGTGCGCCACGTTGTCGGTGAACTCGCCGAGCGGCGTGCGACGAGGGGCATCGGGCTGTCCGGTCGAGAAGCCCGTCGGTGCGGCCGGGAGCGCGTACCAGAAGCCAAAGCCGACCGACCCCGCTGCTGAGTTGCCGCGCACGATGTTGTCCGGATTGGTGAGCCAGAAGGTGGCGGGGTTCGCATCGGACGCAAGGAGCCGCACCGAGGCAGCCGGGATGCGCGCGGAGAGGCCGAGATTGTTTTCCAGCGTGTTGCCGCTCTCTGCACCGTCCTCGAGGAAGTAGCCATGCCCGAGGTGGTCGTAGCAGACATTGCCGCGTGCGACCGCGCGATCGGTGCCATGAATGGTCAGGCAGCGATTGTGGGTGCGCCAGATCGCCACGTTGCGCACGTACTGCCCGGTGACATCGCCGGCCATGTGCCAATGCACGGGATAGTGCCCCACGATCCCGCTCTGTCCCATCTGGGTAAAGCTGGCGCCGTCGATGCGGGCGGTCGCCCCGGGAAGGATGATCAGGTGCCCACCGAATCCGCCTGTCGAAAGGGAATCTCCCTGGATCGTGATATTCCGCGTGAGGAGCGCCACCTCGGCGCGCTGATCCACACTGCGGCCATCGATGTTCTGCACCGTGCCCCAGTGCTCGTGGAGCAGCGCCCGGTCAAGGGTCAGCCCGCTCCCTGAGGCCTGGACCACGACAGCCTCTTCCGCCTCGGCCGGGTTGAAATCGGTGGAGGCCACCACGATCCGATCCCCGACCCGCCACGGCATGGGTTGACTCAGCGTGAGCGACATGGCGCCTGGCGCTGCCGTGGCCCCAAGTCGCGTCCAGCCGGTCCGACCCTCGCCGTGGATGTCGAGGACCCCGCCGGGGAAAATCGCCAGCACTTTCGTGCCGACGGTGCTGACATTGCCGTCCGCCGCCCCGGTCAGCGTCAGCGTGAAGCGCCGTGTGTGCGGTGCCGCCTCGCTGCCGATCCGGAGCGTCCCACGGACGTGGACCTCGTGCGCCGTCAGCGCGATGTCGGCCGTCGGAGCGACTTCCAGGACGCCGAGGACGGTGAGGCGATTGAGCGACGGCGGCGAGACATCGAGGCGGATCGTGTCCCCGAGCGGGATGGTCACATCCGCGCCCAGGATCGGCACGGCCGAAGGCGCCCAGGTCGCCGAGTCCGACCAGAGTGCGACCGAACTGGTCACCGGCGGTGGCGCGGGAGGCAGGACGGGATCGGCGATGATCTCCGGCTCGGTCGAGCAGGCCACGAGCAGGAGTCCGAGGATGATCGAAGGGGCGAGGCGCACGGGGGCTCCAGTCAGGCAGGGTTGAAAGCAGTATCGGTGGCACCCGCACGTTGTCGGAACTACCCGATCACCCGTCGGATGAAGCCGCGCACGCCGAGGACGGTGAGGCCCGCACCCAAAAGGGCGAGCATGCTCGCGGTCACCAGAGGCGACAGGTGCGGCACGTCAGGGGTGAGCGCGATCCGGAGGCCCTCGGACATGTACACGAGTGGGTTGACCAGAACCGCCGACTGGAGCCATGGGATCGCCGCGAGGGAGGCCCAGGGGTAGTAGACGCAGCCCAGGAAGGTCATCGGCGTCAGCACCACGGCGAACATGAGCCCGATCTGTTGGGGCCGGACCGCCGTGCCGAGGAAGAGCCCCATCGCTGCACCCGTCCAGCTGGCCAGCAGAAGCATGCCGATGAGCATCGGCCAGCTTGCCACGCGCACGGCCACCTCGGTCGCCGGGATGGCCAGCAGAATCGGGAAGATCGCGGCGCCGGCCAGAATGCCCTGGAATGCCCCGAAGGCCACCTTCGCCAGCGGAACGGTGGCGAGTGGCGTTGGCGCCATCACGCGATCCTCGATTTCTCGCGTCCCCCCCAGCTCGACGGAGAGCGGCAGCGCCACGGCCGAGATCGCGGTGAACATCATCGCCACGGCGACGAGCCCGGGCACCAGCACGGTCGCGAAGCTCGCGCCGGTCGCGCCGGGCATCGCCTGTCCACTCTTCGGCAGCACGTAAGTGAAGACGAAGACTGTGAGGAGCGGGTTGGCCACCACGCGGAGGAAGAACGGCAGCAGTTCGCGGCGGAGGACGGCAGTGTCCCGCGACCAGAGCCCGACCAGGGACGCCAGCGAGATGTTATTCACGCAAGTCGCGTCCGGTCAAACCGATGAAGACGGTCTCGAGGGAGGGCTCGACCACCGTGAGATCGGTGAGCCCGAACGCCGCGACCGCGGCCACGACGCGCGGGACCCCGGCGGCTTCCGGGGAGACCAGAATCCGCAAGCCGCGCTCGGTCAGCTGGAGCTCGCGGACGCCCGCGATGGCCGACACGGCGGTCCGGGCCTCGTCGGTCGAGCCGGCCAGCGCAACATCCACGACCGCGCTCCCGCCGGCGGATTGCTTCAACGCCGCCGGGGTCCCTTCGGCGAGGATGCGCCCGTGATCCACGATGGCAAGGCGATCGCAGAGCTGGTCGGCCTCCTCCATGTAGTGCGTGGTGAGGACGACCGTGATCCCTTCGTCGATCAGACCACGCACCAGATCCCAGAGCGCCAGGCGACTCTGCGGATCCAATCCTGCCGTCGGCTCGTCGAGAAAGAGCACACGCGGTCGATGGGCGATCGCGCGCGCCAACTGGACCCGCTGCGCGAGTCCGCCTGAGAGGGTCATCGGCATGGCGTCCGCGCGATCGGTCATCCGGAAGCGCTCCAGCAACTCGACCGTCCGCTGCCGCGCCTCGTGCCGCCCCACACCGAAATAGCGGCAATGGTAGTAGATATTCTGGGAGACACTGATGGAACGGTCCAGCGTGAGCGCCTGCGAGGCGACCCCGATCTGCCGCCGCACACCGACCGCGTCGTCCACCACCGAGCGTCCGGCCACGACCGCGCTCCCCCCCGAGGGCCGCACGCGCGTGGTGCAGATGCCAATCGTCGTGGTCTTCCCGGCGCCATTCGGGCCAAGGAGGCCATAGAGGGACCCGGCAGGGACCTCAAGCGAGATGCCATCGAGTGCGGGGGCAGTCGAGCCGGGATAAGTCTTCCGAAGCTCGGCGAGCTGGACGGCGATGGTCACCGAGTGGGGCGCTGCCGCAGACCCCACAATCCGACCCCAACCAGC
>JBBRGR010000026.1:0-10103 GCA_038223815.1 Gemmatimonadales bacterium | reverse complement strand
GGGTCACAATGGAGCATGAGCTCCGTAGGAACACCTGACCCGAACCCCTCTCACGAGTGGACCGGGCCCACGCCCGACGGCTCGATGGCGCCACCGCCGAGTGCGAGCAACGCCTCGGCCGCGCCCCCACGACCGGCGAAGTCGCCAGTCACCTCGGCGTCGACGACGCCACGGTCCACCGGTGGCGCGAGCGGACCCTCACGACCGGCCCCGTCTCGCTCGAAGGGGAGCCTGGTGGGCATACGCTGGCGGATCGCATCGGCGATGAATCCGAGTCGATCGGCGACGCCCTCGAGGCCTCGGACCGCAAACGGGTCATTCGCGAGGCACTCGACGAGCTGCCCCACCGGGAACGCCTCGTCCTCTCCCGCTCCTTCCTCGAAGAGCGCCCCCTCCGCGACATCGCGATTGAGTTGGGGGTGACCGAGTCCCGGGTCTGCCAGTTGCGAGCCCAGGCACTTGCCCGCCTCCGTCAGGTCCCGCGCCTCTCGTACGCGAGAGAATAGCCGCATTTTCGCGGTCGGGTGCTCGCGTTGATCATCGGTTGATCCTTCCCGCCTAGATTTCCGCATCGGAATTCGTACCCCTCCGGAGGGCTCGATGCGTGCTGTCTTTGCTGGCCTCGTGGACTACGCCGGCCTCTTTCCCCCAGCCTCTCTCTCCATGGCCGACGCGGTCCGGGAGTACGATCGCGAGCGCCGCGGCCCCGATCGCTGGGCTTTGGGGCGGTTTGTCGTGGCCGTCATCCGGCTCGAGGAGCTCGGAACGACCCTTGAGGCCGAAGGGATTGTCGTTCCGCGCCACGATCCGTGGCGCCTCTCCGCCGTGATGGGGATCCACATTCCCGATGAGCTCTCGCGCGTGAACGCCTTTCGGGCCCAGTGGGAGGCGCGAGGCGTGATGGTCGATGCGCTCGAGTACAAGGTGTCGTCGGTCGGCCAGACGCTGACCGTTGGCGACCAGATTCCCTCCGCCTACCGGCGCTACTTCGAGGTCCCGATGGAAGGACCCTACGGCCCACTCGTTGCCGCCATCGGGCGGGTCGGCGCCGAGGCCAAGATCCGAACGGGCGGCACGACCCCGGACCTTTTCCCGACCCCCGAGGCGCTGACGACCTTTCTGATCGCCGCGGCGAAGCACGGCGTGCGCTTCAAGGCGACGGCGGGCCTTCACCATCCCTTCCGCGGGCGCTATCCGCTGACCTATGGCGCGGACGCCGAGATGGGGCTGATGTACGGCTTCGTGAACCTGCTCCTTGCAGCGGCGGTGGTAGTCCGGAGCGGCGACGGCGAGTTGGCCCAGCGGATTCTCGAAGAAGAAAATGCGGCCTCGTTCGCGCGCGATGACATCGGCTACCATTGGCGTGGCGAAGACTTCCCCTGGGAGGAACTCGTCTCGGTGCGCGAGCGATGCTTCACCTCCTTCGGGTCCTGTTCCTTCCGCGAACCCCTTGAAGAACTCGCCCTGTCCGGGAGCATGATGTGAGAGCACTCGACCGCAGTCATGATCCGGCGCGGACCTCCTGGGTGGAAGGCGCCAACGGCCATCCCAACTTCCCGATCCAGAATCTTCCCTATGGTGTCATCTGTTTCGAGTTGTACACCCCGGAGATCGTCGTGGCGATCGGTCCCTGGGCGTTGCGGCTCCGGATGGCGCTTGAGGCAGGGTGGGGTGGGGAACTCCCGGGAGAGACCCACGCTGCGCTGTTCCAACCCTCCTTGAATGCCCTCGCGGCCCGGCGGGGGGACGAGTGGACGGCCGTGCGCCTTGCGCTGAGTGACGCGCTCGCGGACCCGGCCTGGCAGGAGCGGCTGACGCCTGCACTCGCGGGCTTGCAGGCGGACGAATTGAGTTTCAACCACGCTATGCCGATCCGGGTCGGTGACTTCACCGACTTCTACGCCTCGATCTACCACGCGACCAATGTCGGGGCGCTCTTCCGACCGGACCAGCCGCTGCTCCCCAACTACAAGTGGGTCCCGATCGGCTACCATGGCCGGGCCTCCACCGTCGAGGTGAGCTTCGGATTGGTCGATCGACCGCACGGGCAGGTCTTGCCGCCGGGGGCGACGGCACCGGAGTTCGTGCCGACCCGTGCGCTCGATTACGAGGTCGAACTCGGCATCATCCTCGGCAACGACGATGCCGCACGGTGGGGGACCATGGCGGAGTGTGCGCATGAGCAGATCTTCGGTGTGGTGCTGCTGAACGACTGGTCGGCCCGCGACATTCAGGCGTGGGAGTATCAACCCCTCGGGCCGTTCCTCTCGAAGAGTTTTCTCACGACGATCTCGCCATGGATCATCACCCGCGATGCGCTCCGCCCCTTCGAGGTGCCCATGCCGCCGCGACCAGCGGGGGATCCCGAGCCGCTCGAGTACCTGAGCGGCCCCGACGATTTCACCTGGTCGATCCAGCTCGAGACCTCGATCGAGTCGCAGCAGATGCGCGTGGAGGAGTTCGCTCTCCACACGGTCTCGCGGGTGAATTTTGCGGAGGCGATGTATTGGAGTCCCTCGCAGTTGATCACCCATCACTCCAGCAATGGCTGCGTGCTGCGGACCGGCGATCTGCTCGGCACCGGAACCATTTCCGGGCCGACCCCGGAGAGCCGCGGCTGCCTGCTGGAAATGACGCGACGCGGCGCCGAGCCGATCATGCTGCCGGGCGATGAGCCACGCGGTTTTCTCCAGGACAATGACCTCGTCGAGATCGTGGGCTATTGCGAGGCGCCGGGTGCAGTCCGGATTGGCTTCGGAGATTGCAGCGGCAGCGTCGAAGCGGCACGGTGACACGCACCGTCCCGGTCGTGGTCACCCACCTCGAGCAGGCGGTGCGCCCGGCGGGGGCACCACACCCGGCGGCGCCACGTGATCGAGCCATCCGGCGAGTCGACGCGCCCCTGGCGGCACGGACGGCGGAGCATTTCTACCGCGCGGTCGGGGCACTCTGGCACTGGCGGGACCGCCTGGTCTGGTCCGCGGCGCAGTGGGATGCGGCGCTCCACGCGCCCGGGGTGTCGCTCTGGGTCGCCACGGCTGGGGCCGAAGAGATCGGCTACGTCGAACTTGCCCCGTTGGGCGATGCCATGGAGATCCGCTATTTCGGATTGGTCCCGACCGCGATGGGCCGAGGTCACGGGCGGTGGCTTCTGGAGCAGGCGATCGCCATCGCGTGGGCCACGGGGCCGTCGCGCGTCATCCTCAACACCTGCACGCTCGATGGCCCCGCCGCGCTCCCGAATTACCTGGCGCGTGGCTTCGTGATCGTGCGTGAAGAGCATCAACTCCGGGAGCTGCCCGCGTGAATCTTGCAGACCTGCGTCGGGACTATGCCCGCGCTGCCCTCGACCTCGAGCACACCGATCCCGATCCGATGGCACAGTTCGGTGCCTGGTTCACGGAGGCCGAGTCGTCGCAGTTGCTCGAGCCGAATGCGATGACGCTCGCGACCGCAACGGCGGAGGGTCGACCGAGCGCGCGGATCGTCCTGCTCAAGGGCTATGACGCCCGCGGCTTCGCCTTCTTCACCGACTACCGGTCGCGGAAGGGACGCGAGCTGGGCGAGAATCCGCAGGCCGCGCTGGTCTTTTTCTGGGGGGAGCTCGAGCGTCAGGTCCGGATCATCGGCTCCGTCGTGCCGCTCTCGCCCGAGGAGTCCTGGGCCTACTACCGCACCCGGCCGGTCGGCTCGCGTGTTGGCGCGTGGGCCTCTCATCAGAGCGCGGTGCTCACGGATCGTGCCGTCCTTGAAGCGCGGGTCGCGGAACTCACCACCGAGTATGCCGGGCGCGAGATCCCGCTTCCGTCACATTGGGGCGGCTACCGTCTCGCGCCGACAGAGATCGAGTTTTGGCAAGGGCGCTCGAGTCGCCTGCATGATCGCATTCAGTACACCCACACACCGGCACCGGAGCAGGGATGGCATCGCGTTCGACTTTCGCCCTGATCCGTCTCGGCGGCGTCTCTGCCGCCTCGACGTTGCCGGTAGACCAGGGCACACCGTTCGTGCTCGACATTCCGAGCATCATGCGCGGCCCCGAGACGGTGGGGCGCGAGCCCTCCGGTATACCGGATGCGAAGTGGATCCACTTCTCCTGGTTGTCGATCGGGAGTGCAGGGCGTCGTGACTGACGAGGGCACGCGACCGCGCGCAGGGATTGGTACCGCCCGCCTCGGCGTGCTCGTCAACCTGGTGCTGGCGATCTTCAAGGGACTCGCCGGCATCCTCGGCAACTCCTATGCGCTGGTGGCCGACGCGGTCGAGTCGGTGGCCGACATCGCCGGTGGACTGGTCGTCTGGGGCGGGCTCTCGGTCGCCTCGCGCGACGCCGACACTGACCATCCCTATGGACATGGCAAGGCCGAACCTCTCGCCACCGCGGTTGTCGGCCTGATGCTGCTGGGGGCCGCGCTCGGCATCATGATCGAGGCGGTGCGCGAGTTGCGCATCCCGCACCAGGCGCCAGCACCATTCACGCTCGCCGTGCTGGTCGGTGTGGTGCTGGTGAAGGAGACGCTCTTCCGTCGGGTGCTCCAGGCCGCCAAGGTGGATGCGAGTGGCGCGGTCTTCGCTGATGCCTGGCACCATCGCAGCGATGCGATCACCTCGGGGGCGGCCTTCCTTGGCATCTCCGCAGCCTTGATCGGTGGAGCCGGGTGGGAGTGGTGCGACGAAGCCGCCGCGATCATCGCGGCGCTGGTGATTCTCGCCAACGGGGTGCGCATCCTCCGCCCGGCGGTCCACGAACTGATGGACGGCGCGGCGGATGAGGCCTTTCTCGAATCCGTGAGTGCGGCGGCCTTCGCGACGCCGGGGGTGCGCCAGATCGAGAAGCTTCGCGCCCGCCGGGTCGGGACGCAGTTCGATGTGGATCTTCACGTGCAGGCTGATCCGGCCCTCACGCTGCACGAGGCGCATATCCTCAGCGGAATCGTGAAGGGGCGCATTCGGAGTGCTGCGCCAGCGGCCTGTCATGTGCTGGTCCACATGGAACCGTTCGAACCGCGATGACGTTGGTTGATGACGTAGCGGACCGCCTCGCCGCGTTGACGACGCCAGGCGTGCGTTGCCTGGTCGCCGTGTCGGGTGGCCCCGATTCGCTCGCGCTGCTGGACCTGCTGCACCTCGGAACGGCACGACACGGCCGAACGCTCGCGGTGGGGCATGTGGACCACGGGATCTCCCCGGACAGCGCCGACGTCGCGTCCGTGGTGCGGTGGCTGGCCGAGGGGA
Source organism: Gemmatimonadales bacterium (assembly GCA_038223815.1). GTDB lineage: Bacteria > Gemmatimonadota > Gemmatimonadetes > Gemmatimonadales > GWC2-71-9 > Palsa-1233. Next base: position 4,868 of record JBBRGR010000026.1, on the reverse strand, counting down.
GGGGGCTCCAGTTCGTCTCGCGCCGGTTGGCACTCGGGGAGGGCACGAGTGAGACCCGGGCACGTACTGCACGCCGCCGGGCACTCCGTGCCATGGTCGGCGAGCTCGGCGCCGACGTCATTGTCCTTGGCCATCATGCGGACGATCAGGTCGAGACGGTCCTGCTCCGGCTCGTGCGGGGGAGTGGTCCGGCGGGGCTCGCCGGGATGGCCGAGCGCACCGGGGTCTGGGTCCGGCCGGTGCTGCGGGTTCGGCGGGCGATGCTGGCCGCCTACCTCGCGAAGCGCGGGATTCCAGCCTGGCGGGACCCTGCCAACGACGACCCGCGGCATCTGCGGTCGTGGCTCCGGCGGGAGGTCCTCCCCCCAATCGTGGAGCGGCTCCCCGACGTCGCACCACGGATCCTCGGCACCGCGCGGCAGGCCCGGGAGGGGAGGGAGGCCTGGGACCAGCTCCTGGAGGCCTCGACGGAGCTGGCGTTCGAGTCCAGCCAGTGGGGCATTTCCGTTGCCGCACCCCCCTTGAGGGGCTATCGTTCGGAGTTGCGACGGGCCGTCGTGGCGGCATTGGGGCGTCGCGTTGGTGTCCTCTTGGGGACCAGGCGGCTCGACACCGTGGAGCGTCTCCTCGCCGGGCGCGATGCGACGGTTCACCTGGCGCCGAATCTCCTCGCCGAGATGGCGTGGGATCGGCTCACCCTGCGACCGCCGATGGGACCGCCGCCTGCCCCCGAATCAATGTCGGGGACGTGGGGTACCACCTTCGGAGCGCTGCACATGAGATCGGTGAGCGGTCCCGCCATCGCGGCGACCCGAGCGGGGTGGGAGACGTCGCTTCCGCCGGGGCACTATCAGGTCCGGGCGTGGCAGGCAGGGGACCGGATTCGTCCCCTAGGAGGACGCGGCGAACGGGCCGTGTCGGTGCTGCTGCGCGAGGCGCGGGTTTCCCCCGGTCGTCGCGCGCATTGGCCGGTTGTCGTCGCAGCGGACGCGACCATTGTCTGGGTGCCGGGCATCTGCCGAGCAGAGGCGTGCATCCCCACGGAAGGAACCGAGGCGCTCTGTGTCCACGTTGCTCTCACCTGAGATGAAGCGCCGCGCTGGCGGCCGTGATCTCCGCATCGTCTTCGACGAAGCGACGATTGCGCGTCGGGTGCAGGAACTCGGGCATGCGATCACGGCGGCCTACCCTGACGGCGAGCTGCTTGTGCTCGGCCTCCTGAAGGGAAGCTTCATCTTTCTGAGTGATCTGGTGCGCCAGATCGATCGCCCGTTGCACCTCGACTTCCTGGTCGCCTCGTCCTATGGCGCCGGAATGGTGTCCAGCGGGACCGTGCGCCTGCTCTACGATCCGGAGACCCCGCTGGAGGGGAAACACATCCTGATCGTTGAGGATATCATCGACAGCGGGCGCACGATGCAGCACCTGCTGGCGCTCCTCAAGGCGCGGTCGCCGGCGTCGGTGACCGTCTGTGCATTGCTCGACAAACAACTGCTTCCGATGCCGATCCCCGAGATGCGGTGGATCGGCTTCCCGGCACCGCCAGCGTTTCTCGTGGGCTACGGCCTCGATCACGCCGAAGATTTTCGCCACCTCCCGTTCATCGGTGACCTGACTGATGGCTGACCGCAACGTGCCCCGTCCCCCTGCCACCGGCTGGGGAAATCTCAGCAAGACCCTCGCGTTCTGGGCGCTGATCGTGGTGATCTTGATTGCGCTCTTCCAGTACATGGGAAAGCAGCGCTCGCCGAGCGAGTTCACCTACTCCGAGTTCTCGTCGCAACTGGATGGCGGCAACGTCGCCAAGGTCGACGTGATCGAGGGCGAACTGATCAAGGGCGAATTCCGCACGCCAGTGACCCAGGAGGGTCGCCCCGTACGCGAATTCACCGTCCTCCTGCCGGTCGCCAACTCGGAGGCGCTGCTCGAGCGCTTCGCCGAAGCGGGCGTGCAGGTCAGCGCGTCGAAGACCAAGAACGGCCTCTCGGTGCTGCTGATCACGGCGTTGCCGTGGATCGTCATCATCGGGCTCTGGTGGTTCCTCTTCCGGCAGATGCAGGCCGGTGGCAATCGGGCCTTCGCCTTCGGGAAGAGCAAGGCGAAGCTGCTCACCGGTGACACGCCGAAGCTCACCTTCGCCGACGTGGCCGGTGCCGACGAGGCCAAGGTCGAGCTGCAGGAAGTGATCGAATTCCTCAAGGATCCGCAGAAGTTCACGCGGCTGGGCGGCCGACTCCCCAAGGGCGCGCTGCTGGTCGGCCCCCCGGGCACCGGCAAGACGCTGCTCGCCAAGGCCGTCGCCGGCGAGGCGGGGCGTCCCTTCTTCTCCATGTCGGGTTCCGACTTCGTCGAGATGTTCGTGGGCGTCGGCGCGAGCCGCGTTCGTGACCTCTTCGAGCAGGGGAAGGCGCATGCCCCCTGCATCATCTTCATCGACGAAATCGATGCCGTGGGTCGCCATCGTGGCGCCGGCCTCGGCGGCGGGCACGATGAGCGCGAGCAGACGTTGAACCAGCTGCTGGTCGAAATGGATGGCTTCGAGTCGAATGAGGGCGTGATCCTGATTGCCGCCACCAACCGGCCTGACGTGCTCGACCCCGCGCTGCTGCGCCCGGGTCGTTTCGATCGCCAGATCGTGGTCGACGCCCCGGACGTGAAGGGGCGTGAAGGGATCCTGATGGTGCACACCCGGAAGATTCCGCTCGCCCCGGACGTCAACCTCGCGTTGATCGCGCGCGGCACGCCGGGCATGGCAGGCGCTGATCTGGCCAACCTGGTGAACGAGGCGGCGCTGCTCGCGGCACGCAACAACAAGACGTCTGTCGAGATGTCCGACTTCGAAGACGCCAAGGACAAGGTGATGCTCGGCGTCGAGCGTCGCTCCCTGGTGCTGACCGAGAACGAGAAGAAGCTCACGGCCTACCATGAGGCGGGGCATGCGGTCGTCGCGATGAAGACGCCCGGCTCCGATCCCGTGCACAAGGTCACCATCATCCCGCGTGGCCGGGCGCTGGGTCTCACCGCCTCGCTCCCCGAGACGGACCGGCACAACTACACGCTGGATTGGCTCATCGGCTCGCTGGCGATGTTCTTCGGTGGGCGTGCCGCCGAGGCGATCATCTTCGGCAAGGGCGCGGTGACCACCGGTGCGGGCAATGACATCGAGCGGGCCACCGCCCTGGCACGACGCATGGTCACCCAGTTCGGGATGAGCGAAGTGATCGGGCTGATGGCCGTGGGCGAGCGCGAGCAGGAAGTCTTCCTCGGCCGCGATTTCGGAGCCCGCCGCGAAATTTCCGAGCAGACCGCGCGGATGGTCGATGGCGAAGTGAAGCGGCTCATTGACGAGGCCTACGCCCAGGCGCTGCTCTTGCTCAACGAGAATCGCGATTTGCTGGAGCGAATTGCCCAGGCCCTGCTGGAGCGCGAGACGATCGATCGCGACGACCTGGATCTGCTGAACCGGAACCAGCCGCTCCCCCCGCGCGTGACGCCGCCGCCGCCGTTGCCGCCGATTGCCTCGACCGCCCCGGCACGGAACGACGCCTCGGGGATGCGCGCGCCGATCCTGGGCGCACCGCCGGCGGAACCCGCCGGGGCGTGATCGTCACCCCCCTCGCGGATCGCGCGCCTGCCGCGATCCGTGACGCCCTCCTGTTCCACGGATGGGAGGGCGAGGTGTGTCGGCTGACCGCCTCTGGCCTCGAGACCTCTTCCTTCCATGTGACCGGGATTGCCGCAGCGATGATCGAGGCGATGCTCCCGGTCGCCAACAAGCTCGGCCTCGAGATGGTCACGGGCGAGGACTGGCTCATCCTCACCGGTGCCCGGTCGCGCCTCGGCGCCTTCGCCCGCCCGTGGGTGCAACCCGAGGCGGTCCGCGAGCTGGCCCACGCGATCGGCATGGCCATGCCCGCCGACCTGCCGACGCAGTGGCGTCATGCCCGTGGGACCCTCTCGCTCGAGACGCCGCTGCTGATGGGCATCCTCAACGTCACGCCGGATTCCTTCAGCGACGGCGGCACCGCCGTGACCGAAGCCGCCATCCTGCAGCGTCTGGCGTTGCTCCGCCACGGTGGCGCGCGCGTGATCGATGTCGGTGGCGAGTCGACCGCACCCGGGGCACCACCCGTCGCGCTTGCGGAGGAATTGGCGCGGGTGATTCCTGCGATCGCCGCGGCGGCACGCGCTCACCCCGACCAGGTGATCTCGGTCGATACCGTGAAGCACGAGGTGGCCCGAGCGGCGCTCGACGCCGGCGCGGCGATTGTCAATGACGTGACCGCTGGCCGGCACGACCCCCAACTGCTCGCCGTCGTCGCCGCGCATGGTGCCGGCGTGATCCTCTCGCATTCGCGTGGCGCGGTGGGGCGGTTGGCGAGCTATGATGCCGCCGAGTACGCCGAGGACGTGCAGGGCGGGGTCACGCGTGAGCTGGATGAGGCGCGGTCCGTCGCGCTCGCGGCCGGGATCGGCATGGAGCAGATCGTGCTCGATCCGGGGTTCGGCTTTGCCAAGCACCCGGCGCAGAACATCGCGCTGCTCGATCAGGTAGGCGCGGTGGTGGCCCTCGGCTCACCGGTGCTGATTGGTGCCTCGCGGAAGCGCTTCCTCGGCGAGGTCAGCGGCCGACCCCTCGAGGATCGCGATCGCGCGACCGCTGCGGCGTGTGCGCTGGCACTCGACCGTGGCGCGCGACTCTTCCGTGTCCATGACCCGGAGGCGACGCGCGATGCGCTCGCCGTCGCGGAGGCCGTGTGGCAGAGCCGGCGGTAACCCCCCCCTATCGGTGGGCCTGTGCCGCCGCACTCGTCGTGCTGCTCGGCTACATCGCGACGCTCGCTCCGACGGTCACCTTCTGGGATGCC
>JBBRGR010000025.1:0-10106 GCA_038223815.1 Gemmatimonadales bacterium | reverse complement strand
GCACCTCAAGACCGAGCAGTACCTCCACAGCTATCCGCACTGCTGGCGCTGCCGCAGCAAGCTGATCTACTACGCCCGCGAGTCGTGGTTCGTGCGGACGTCGGCAGTGAAGGCGCGGATGCAGGAGTTGAACGCCGGCATCGCCTGGCATCCGCCCGAGGTCGGGACGGGGCGCTTCGGCGAATGGCTCGGCAACAACATCGACTGGGCCCTCTCGCGCGAGCGCTACTGGGGCACGCCGCTGCCGATCTGGGTGAGCGACCGCGATCCCGAGTACGTCGAGGTGATCGGTTCCTTCGCGGAACTCAAGGAAAAGGCCGGCTTCACGCCGACCGGCGACCTCGACGTGCACAAGCCGTGGGTCGACGAGATCACCTGGCCGGCCCCCGGCGGCGGCACCATGCGCCGCGTCCCCGAGGTCATCGACACCTGGTTCGACTCCGGGTCGATGCCCTATGCGCAATGGCACTACCCGTTCGAGAACGTCGCGCAGTTCGAGCGGCATTTCCCGGCCGACTTCATCTGCGAGGGGATCGACCAGACGCGAGGCTGGTTCTACTCGCTGCTGGCGATCGGTACCGCCGCCTTCGACGCGGCGCCCTACCGCAACGTGATTGTCAATGAGCTGGTGCTCGATGCGAGTGGCCAGAAGATGTCAAAGAGTCGCGGCAACGTGGTCGATCCCTGGAAACTGGTCGAGAAGCACGGCGCCGATGCCGCGCGACTCTATATGGTCCTGTCGAGCCAGGTCTGGCAGCCCAAGCGGTTCGATGAGCGGCAATTGCAGGAGACGGCGGGCGGCTTCCTCAACACGCTGCGCGCGTCGTATCACTTCTTCTCGCTCTATGTCGGGTCGACTGGCGCCGAGGCATCCGTCGCCGCCGATCGGCCCCTCGCGGATCGCTGGCTGCTCGGCCGACTCGATGCCACCGTGCGTGCCGTGCGCACGGCCTTTGATGCCTACGATGTGACCACAGGGGTGCGTGCGCTGGTGGACTTCGTGGTGGACGATCTCTCGAACTGGTGGGTGCGGCTCAATCGCGGCCGCTTCTGGGCGCCGGGTCGCGAAGCCGATCCCGCGGCCGTCGCGACGATGCGGGAGGTGCTGGTCGCTGTTTCCAGGATGCTGGCGCCGACGGCGCCCTTTGCGAGCGACTGGCTCCACCGTGCCATGACCGGGACCTCGGTTCACCTCGCCCCGTTCCCGGTGGATGGGGGCCGTCTGGACCCGGCGCTCGATCGGGCCATGGATGCCATTCGTCGCCTCGCCTCGCTGGGCCGCGCGGCGCGCGAAACCGCGGGACTCAAGGTGCGGCAGCCGCTCGCCACGATTCGGGTTGCCGTTCCGGTTGAGGTGCGCGGCGCCGACTTCGATGCCCTGATCCCGCTGCTCCAGGGCGAGACCAACGTGAAGCGTGTCGAAATCGTGACGTCGGACGCCGATCTTGTCCGGCTTCGTGGCAAGCCGAACTTCCGGACCCTCGGCAAGCGCTTCGGCGCCGAGGTGAAGGGGGCTGCTGCCTCAGTGGCACTGCTGACGGCGGACCAGTTGCGGGCGCTGGAACAGGGCGAGACGGTCACCGCCGAGTACACGCTCCTCCCCGAGGACGTGACCATCGAGCGGGAAGTGGTCACCGACTGGCCGGTCGCGAGCGCGGGCCCGTTCGTGGTGGCGCTCGACCCGGTGGTGACGCCGGCGCTGGCGCAGGAGGGGCTCGCCCGCGAGCTTGTAAGCCGCATTCAGCGGTTGCGGAAGGATGCCGGCTTTGCCGTGAGCGCGCGGATTGCGCTTTCACTGACTGGCGACGCGGCCCTGCTCGACGCTGCCCGGCTGCACCGGGAGTACATCGCCGGCGAAACGCTGGCGACGGAGTTTCTGATCGGGACCGGGGTGGAACGTCCGGATCGGGAAGAAGTATTCAACGGGGAAGGACTTGCTGGCGTGCTCGCGGTGCGCCAGCTCGGGAACGGCCGGACCCCTTTCGGCCCAGCACAGACGGATGCATCGTGACCAAGGCACAGTTGAAGCATCTCGAAGGGCGCCTCCTCGAGGAGCGCGGACGGGTCATGAAGGAACTGGGCTACTATGATGAGCAGTTCAACAACACGCTCCAGGGCGCGGATGGCGATCTCTCGTCGTATTCGCTCCACATGGCCGATCAGGGCACCGATGCGATGGAGCGCGAGAAGCAGTTCCTGATGGCGTCCAAGGAGGGGCGCTACCTCTGGCACCTCAATGAGGCGCTCCGTCGGCTGTACAACAGCCCGGAGAATTTCGGCAAGTGCCATCAGTGCGGGGCACTGATTGACTTCGACCGACTCGATGCCTTGCCGCATGCGCGGCTTTGCATCTCGTGCAAGGAAAAGGAAGAGGATGCCAAAAAGCGCTGAGCGCCGCGTCCCGTTCTGGGTGGTGGCAGGGATCACGGTGGTGCTGGATCGCCTCACCAAGATGGTCGCCGAGAAGTCGCTGATCTGGGGGGACACCCCCATTTCGGTGATCGGTGATGTCGCGCGGTGGCGTCTGGTCTACAACCCGGGGGCGGCCTTCGGCCTGCACCTTGGGTCGTTCTCGCGCTGGCTCTTCATGGCGATCGCGGCCGTGGCGGTGGTGGTGCTCTACCGCATGTGGCGGGAGGCCGAGCTGGCCGACTCCTTCCGGCAATTTGCCCTGGCGTTCGTGGCCGGCGGGGCCGCGGGGAACCTGATTGATCGAATCGTCTCCCCCCGCGGCGTGGTGGACTTCATCGACATCGGCATCGGGGCGGCACGGTGGCCGACCTTCAACATCGCTGATATCGCCGTTTCGTGCGGGGCCGTCGCCCTGGCACTTTCTCTGTGGCGCGAGGACGCGCGGCGCGCTCCAGCGCCGACCGCCTAGGCGGTCAGGCCCAGTCGTGCAATTCTCCGTGGTTCCCGTGCAGGCCGAGCGACTCGACCGCTATCTCGCCGACCAGCTCCACCTGTCGCGCACCGTGGCCGCGCGCATCGTCGCGGCCGGTCAGATTCGCTGCGGCGAGAAGGTGCTCCGTTCCTCGCATCTGCTCGCGCGTGGCGACGTGGTCACCGTGGAGATCCCGGAGTCTGAAGCGCCCCGCCGGATCGTTCCGAATCCGATCGCCCTGGATGTGATCTACGAGGATGATGACCTCGCGGTGATCGACAAGCCGGCCGGTCTCGTCGTGCATCCGGCACCGGGCCATTGGGACGACACCCTCGTGAATGCGTTGGTGGCCCGCGGGACGACCCTGGCCGGCGGCGCGGAAGGACGGCCGGGGATCGTGCACCGGCTCGACCGCGACACCAGCGGTTTGTTGATCGTCTCCAAGACCGACCTGGCGCACCGACGCCTCGGTGCGATGATCGCCGCCCGGAAAATTTCCCGCGTGTATGCCGCGATGGTCTGGGGACATCTCGACGAGGAGAAGGTGATCATCGAGGCGCCGCTCGCCCGGCACCCGAAGGATCGGAAGCGGATGTCGATCCAGGCCGACGGTCGCGCGGCGCGCACCGATGCCTTCCCGATCGTCCGCCTCGGCCCGGTGTCGATTGTCCGCCTCGAACTCCACACCGGGCGGACCCACCAGATCCGGGTCCACCTCGAGTCGATCGGCCACCCGATCGTCGGCGACCCGATCTACCCCGGCGGTGGGGCAAAGCGAATCACCGGGGTGGGGAAGGCCAAGGCCAAGGAACTCGAGGCGCGCGCCCCCCGGCAGGCGCTTCACGCCGCCCTTCTGGCGTTCCGCCACCCCTCCACGGGCGAGCCGCTCGAACTTCGATCACCCTGGCCCGCCGACCTCTGGCCCCTCCTGCAGGCCGCGGTCGACGAGGATCTCGGGGTCAGCCGGGAGGCGGTCCTGGCCGCGCTCCATTTCTTCGGGACCGATGGCTGACCGAGGTGGGGTCGGCGGGCTTGTCGTCCGTGCTGCCGGGACCCGCTGGTTCATCCCGGTGGCCGGGGTCATTGCGGTCTTGCGGGATGCCGTGGTCGCGCGGCTCCCCGGTACGCCGCCGGCTGTCCGGGGGGTGGTCAATCACCGGGGTCGCGTCCTGACGGTCGCCGATCCGATCCGGGCACTGGGGCTGGCTGGGGACGTGGGCGGCGTGGCCGAAGTGGTCGTGGTGGAGGCCGGCGGGCACCGCTTCGCGATCGCCGTGGACGGGGTCGTGGAGCTGGCGGCCGAGCCGCGCACGGGGCTTGCAACACTGGACCTCGATTCGGTCGCATCCGCGATCTTTGCCTGACCCTCAGCCGGAGGCCGGCGTGGCCCAACGGGTGCTCATCTGCGACGACGCGATCTTCATGCGGACCATGATCGCTGACATTCTCACCGGTGCCGGCTATGAAGTCGTCGGCGAGGCCGAAAGCGGCCTCCAAGCCGTCGAACGGTACAAATCCCTCCTCCCGGACATCGTGACGATGGACATCGTCATGCCGGACATGGGCGGGATCGATGCCGTCAAGGCCATCATCGCCACCCACCCCGACGCCAAGATCCTGATGTGCTCCGCCATGGGGCAGCAGGCGCTGGTGGTTGAGGCGATCCAGGCTGGGGCGCGGGACTTCGTCGTCAAGCCGTTCCAGCCGGCCCGGGTCCTCGAGGCTGTGCAGCGCGTTCTGGCGGGATGACCGACGCGCGGCGGGCGCGGTACGTCGCGCTCTTCGCGGCGGAGTCGCGCACGCTGCTCGCTGGCGCGCGTCGGGCGCTGGCGGCATGGACCGACGCGCCGGGCGATCGGGCCCCTGCGGACGAGCTCTTCCGAACCCTCCATACCATCAAGGGAATGGCCGCGTCGCTGGAATACCACGCGGTGGCGGAGCTCGCCCATGCGACGGAAACCGATCTCGTCGCGGTGCGTGACGGTGGCGAGCCGGTGGCGCGCCGCTGGCTGCTTCAACTGGAAGCCGCCTTCGATCAGATCGCCCTCGCCTGCGAGGCCTCGGCGACGGGCGATGGGGTCAGTGCCGAGGGGGAGCAGGCCAATGCACCCGCCACCCGTGCCGCGCGTGTGGTGCGGGTGGACCTCGAGCGACTCGACGCCCTCTTCGACGATCTGGGGGGGCTCGTCACGGCGCGTCAGGAGCTGGAACGCCACGCCGAGCGGGATACCCTCTCGCCGGTGGCGCGCGCCGCGCAGGGCATGGCGCGACGTCTGGATACCCTCCAGGATCGGATCCTGCATGTGCGACTCGCACCGCTTGCCGAGGTCTTCGAGCGAGTCCCGCCGATTGTCCGCGACCTCGCCCGGCAGCTCGGCAAGGAGGTCACGGTGCAGGTGCACGGCGATGACCTGGAAGTGGACCGGGCCGTGCTGGATCAACTCGCCGAGCCGCTGATCCACCTGCTGCGGAACGCCGTGGACCATGGGCTCGAATCGCCGGAGGTCCGACGTGGTCTCGGCAAGCGTCCGGCCGGCGCGATTCAGCTTCGGGCGCGCCGCGAACGAGACTCCGTGGTACTGGAACTCAGCGATGATGGGCGGGGGATCGACCGGAATGCCGTGGCCGCGCGCGCGGTGGCCCAGGGGATTCTGGACGCCGACGCGACGCTGAACGATGACGGCCTGCTGGCGCTGCTGGCGCGGCCCGGCTTCAGCACTGCGACGGCGGTCACCGATGTCTCGGGGCGCGGGGTCGGGCTGGATGTGGTCGTCTCGCGTCTGCACGAACTCGGCGCGTCGCTCGCGCTCACGACGGTCCCGGGACGGGGCACCACCTTCGGCATCCGGTTGCCGACGCGTCTGGGGATCGTCCGCGCCTTGGTCGCGTCGATCGGCGAGGAACGCTATGTGATGCCCTTGACGCACGTCGCCGAGTTCCTGCCGTGGGAGCCCGATGCGGTGCGGCAGGTCGATGGGCGCGCGGTGATTGATCTGCGGGGTGAGTCGATTCCGGTGCTCGACCTTCGGCGCCTGCTGCTCTATCGTGGCGAGGCCCCGCCGACCCGTCGCCCGGCACTCGTCTTCGAAGCGAATGGGCAGCGCGTGGCCCTGTTGGCGGATGCGATTCACGGCCAAGTCGATGCGGTGGTGCAGCCGCTGGATCGCCCGCGGGGCACGCCGCGCTGGATCACCGGCGCGACGGTGCTCGACAATGGGCGGCCGGCATTGCTGCTGGATCTGGCGAGCGTCGTGTAGGTACGAAGGATGGATGGATGATGGATGTCTCTACCTGGAGTGCAGATGACGACACCGAACGACCTTGATTCCCTGCGACGCGATGGCTTGCGCGAAGTCGCCACGATCGGGGCAGGGCATGCGGCGACGGCACTGTCGCAGCTCACCGATCGCCGCATCATGATTTCGGTGCCGCAGGTGCGGCGGGTGAACTTCGGCGAAGTGCCCGCGATGGTCTCGCTCTTCGGCGATCATGTCGCCGTCGTGGCCATGCGGATGCTCGGCGACCTGACCGGCCGCTCCCTGCTCGTCTTCGGCGAGGCGGACGCCACCCGGCTCTGTGACCTGATCCTGCGCCGCCCCATCGGCCCGCGTCGCGCCCTCGGTGAACTGGAGCAGTCCGGGCTCAAGGAAGTCGGCAACATCGTCTGCTCGGCCTACCTCACCGCGCTGAGCAACTTCATGGGGATGATGCTCCTCCCGTCGGTCCCCTCGCTGACCATCGGGCTCACGGCCGATGCCATCGCGTCGACCGTCGATCCGAACGAGACGCAGTCGGATCTCGTCTTCTGTGTGGACACGGCGTTCCGCGCGGATGGCGATGAATCGCCGTTGACCGGAGCGTTCCTGCTCATGCCGGATCAGGCGTCGATCCAGGCGATCCTCGAGGCGATCCGGCTCGACTAGTGTCCATGCCCGACGGACCGGAGGCCGCGCGCATCCATGCGTTGCGCCGTCGGCTCGGCGCGACGACGGCCGCCACACTCGCCAACTTCGCCTGGTTCGCCGCGCGGCGGGGCGCCCACGCCAGCGCGCTGGAGGCAGCACGCGAGGCCGTGGCCCTCCCGGGCGCGCCGCGCGTGGCGTGGCATTCCCTGGAGCGACTCGTCACGGGGCGGAGCGATGGCTTGCTCCTCGCCACGGTTCTGTCCCCGGCCGATGCGCCGACAGAATCGGCGATGGCCTCGTCGCTGGCCGCTGCCGTGGCAGCCCATCGCGAAGGCGCGCTGGCCGTGGCCGAGACCTGCTACCTCGCGGCCGCTCCGATCGCCGCGCTCTCGGCCGCAGTCGCCGACGGGCTCGGTGTGCTGCACGAACAGCGACAGGAGCGCGATGCGGCCGATGCCGCCTGGCAGCGCGCCCGCGCTGCCGGCGCGCCGCGGGCCGCGCACAATCAGGCGCTGGCCGCGATCCGCCGCGGCGCAACCGGGTCCGCCCGCGAGATGCTCGCCACCGCGGTACGCCACTCGCCGGCCCCAGATGCCACCCTCTGGTTCCTCGCCGGCTACGCCGCGCTCCTCGAGGGCGATGCGACGGACGCGCTCCGTGCGCTCGAGGTCGCCGTGGCGCTCGAGCCCGACCTTGCGCGGGCGCACTTCACGCTCGGCCTCGTGCACGATCGGCTCGGCAACGCCGCGGCGGCGCTCGATGCCACCCGGCGTGGCCTGCTGCTCTCGCCGTGGTACCTGCCGCAGGTCTGGCTCCTGACGCCGATCCCCGGGGGGCCTGCCGTCGAACTCCCCGCGGGCAACGACGGACACGGCGGTCACCGCGGCACGGATGACGTCCTCCTCGCGCTCGGTCGCTCGCTGCTCGAGACGGGGCACCTCGGCGAATCACTCGCCGTGTTCGATCAGGTGCTCGTGCGCGATCCGTCCCAGCCGGCCGCGCTCTTTCATCGCGGCGTCGTCCTCGCGAAGCTGCGCCGCTACGACGAGGCCCTCGCCGACTGGGAAGAGGTGGGACGCAGCGACCCCGACGGCACTCTCGGGACCCTCTCGCGTCGGCACGCCCGCTCGGCACGGCAGCTGGCCGCGCTCTTCGCGTCCCGGAGCGGGTGACCCGTGCACGGGCCCTTGCACGAGATCGGACTGGTCGAGGTACTGCAACTCCTCGGACGAGGTGCCCGCGATGGCACGCTGGAGGTGGTCGGGCCCGATCCGACCGCGCCGCGCACCGTGCGCCTCCGCGGCGGTCGCGTAGTGGCGGTTGAGCCTGATGCTGGCGATGCCGCGGTCGAGGACGCACTCGTCGCGCGCCATCTCCTCTCCCGGGAGGCGGCACGGCTTGATGTCGGCGACGAGGTGCGCGAGGCGATGCGCCGGACGCTCGCCATGCGTGCGATCGGGATGATGCTGCACTGGACCCGAGGGCGCTTCGACTTCGCAGAGGGGCAGGTCCCGGTGGGTCCGGTCGAGATTGCGGTGGAGGCGATCCTGGTCGCCCTCGTGGAGGGAGAATCCCGCCGTGTCGAGTTGGCGACGCACCTCGCCGATTACCAATTGGTTCCGACCTTTGTCGCCCCGGACCGGCTCGCCGTCGGGGATCGGTTGGTGCTTGACCCGCTCGACTGGCGGATCCTCGACGCGATTGACGGGCGCCGCGGAATCGGTGGTGTCGCCGCCTTGGTCGATGAGCCGCTCGAAGTAGTGGGCGATCGTGTTCGGAGACTGGAGAGCGCCGCTATACTTGAGCTGGCGGCGGCGCCCGTGCAGGACGCACTCGCCGCGCGGGCGGCCATCGAGGCCGGACAGTACGACACCGCGGTCTCCCTGCTCGAGTCGCGCGTCAAGCGCACCGACGACGACCGCGAGGCGTGGCGTCTCCTCGGGCTCGCCGAAGTGGGTGCCGGACGATTCGATCGTGCCATCCGGGCGTGGGAGGCATGGCAACGTGCCGACCCGTCGCTTGCTCCCGAGGCCGCCGCGCTGATCGCGGCAGCTCGAACCATGTTGGAGGCGCTCCGCGATCCCCGTGACTGATGCTCCACGCGCACTCCCCGCTGCGGTACCGGCCTTCCTCGAGCTCGGGGAACGGCTGCGGCGTCGTGGGCAGTTGGAGGCCGCGGCCACCGTGACGACCGCCGGGCTTGGTCAGCACCCGACCGCCGCCGCCGCGCACGATCTCCTCGGTCGCATCCGCGCGGATCAAGGCGACGATGCCGCCGCCGAACGCGCGTGGCGCACAGCGCTCGCGTGTGCACCCGGTCACCTCGGAGCACTCAAGGGTCTCGCCTTCCTCGCCTTTCGCGCGCGCAACTTGCCGGCAGCGGAGCGCTTTCTGGAAACTGCGGTGGCTCGTGCCCCGCACGATGCCGCCCTGCTCGGCGCGCTCGATCGCGTGCGGGGTGCACGGCCCGCGGGGCCACTGGAGGAGCCGCTGCGCCTCGATGATCCCGCCAGCGGTTTGTTGCTCTGCGACGCCGACGGGATGCGCCTCAGTGGCGCGCTCGGCATCGGGCAATCGGCGGAATCTGCCGATTCGGCGGCCGCGGAAGCGACCGGCCTGCTGCGTGAGGCGAGCCGCAGCGCGCGCCTTCTGGGGTTGGGGGGGGTCCGCCATCTGGTGGTCGAGTCGTCCGATGTCCGCCTGGCCGTGATGGCGGTGCCGCCCGGTGCGGCGCTTGTGGCCCGACGTCCTGCCACCACCCCGATCGGCCGTCTGGTCGCCACGGCCCAGCGCGCGGCGGTGCTGGCGGAGCGCTGGATCGAGGGGGTGCGATGAGCCTCGCTCGGTGGGAGGGACTGCTGCGCGAGGTGATCGCGATCCCGGGGGTGCGCGGTGCCGCGCTCGTCTCGGTTGATGATGGACTCGTCGTGGCCGAAGCGGCCATGGACCAACTCGATGGGGCGGACGTGGCGGCCCTGGTCGCGGCGCTGGTGACGCGCGCCACGCGCCTCACCCGGGCGATTCCGGCGGATGCACCGCGTCTCCTCCATCTGGCAGGCGACGGTGGCACGCTGCTCGCCGTGCTGGCAGATCCGCCGCTCTGGTTGGTGGCGGTCGCGGAGCCCGGCGCCGAGGTCGGACGTCTCCGCGTGCTCCTCGGCGACCTCGCCGGGGCCGTGGCCTGATGCGCGTCCTCGAGCCGTGGGTCGAGGCACCGCTCGCCGAGTTTCTCCGGGAATCGGCGGCGCGCGTGGTGCTGCTCACCACGTCGTCCGGACAGGTCATCGCGCAGCACGGCTTTGCGAGGTCGCTCGACG
>JBBRGR010000024.1:0-10131 GCA_038223815.1 Gemmatimonadales bacterium | reverse complement strand
CGAGACGCCGCTCGGGCTCTTCCTGTTGACGGAGCCCTGGCGCTACCTGCTGACGCCGATTGCGGTGCATTTCGCCCTCTCGGTCGCGTGGTATCACCAAGTCCGCTACTGGCTCGGCGTGGTGACCGGTTGGTACGCGCTTCACGCCGCACTCTTCATCGCCACGACGGGCGGGTTGATCCTCGGCGAGACGCCGTTGCTCCGCGTGGTGGACTTCTTCTTCCTCCGTCAGACCTTTGAGCCGATCGGCGCGACGATCGCCATCGGGGCGCTGATTCTCTCCCTGGCCTCGCCGAATCGCCGGGCGAGCCAGCGCCAGGCGGTCCTCTGGGCGCTCGCCGCCATGGTCCTCGGCCTGGTCCCCACCGTGGTCTTCTCCCTGCTCCCCGAAGTCGCCACCAGCCTCGGCATCCCCGCCGGCGCCCCGTTCATCGCGCTGCCGCTGCTCGCCCTCTTCGGACTCGGGGGGATTCTGGCGCTCCCCATGGTGAATCCTGAGCAGCGCGACCTTGGCGCGCATCGGGTGGCCCAGCGGCTCCTTGACGAGGTCGACCTTGCGACCGGGCTTCGCGAACTGGCGGAACATCTCGGTGCGACCTTCGAGGCAGAGGCCGCGGTGATTCGGATTGGCACGCCTGCGATGGAGGTGACGGTCGGGACGCCGCAGCGCACACGCCCCGAGGGACCCTTCGTCCCGGACGCCGAGACCTTCGAGGAGCGGCGCGCGGTAGTGGCGCCGATCGGCCGCAGTGGCGACCCGTTGGGCGAGGTCTATTTGGAAGGTCGCTTCCCCGGCGCCTTTGGTCGGCGCGAGCGGGAGTGGCTCATGGCCTTCCTGGTGCCGATTTCCTCAGCGGTACGGGTTCGGCGGCGCGAGGCCGAGCGCGACGTGCGCCTCGCGGCCTTTGCAACGGATGCCGGCGACGTGTCGCGCCGTCTCGCCCACGCGACCGGCCTCCTGCCGGAGGTGGCGGCCGACGACGGCCGTGGGGTCCCGCTGCCAGTGGATGCCTCGGAAGTGCTTGCCCAGCTCGGCGAGGGAAGCCGGCTGATCGGCTCCGACAGCGAGGGGTTGGAGCGCGTTGCCGCCGAGGCACGCAGCCACACGCGGGCCGCGACCGATGCGATCGCGCACGCCGTCGACGGGATGGCCGCGCTCGGTGCCGAGTTGACGCGCATCGCCGCTCATGCCGAGGCGATCACGGCGAGCAACGACACTGTCAATGGCGTCGCCTTCCGCACCAACCTGCTCGCCAATACCGCCGCGCTTGAAGCGAGTCGTGCCGGGGTGGCGGGGCGGACCTTCGCCGTGCTTGCGGAGGAGATTCGCCGGCTCGCCGATTCCACCGGCGACGCGTCGGCGGTCATCGGCACGCAGACCGGCGCGCTGACCGCGGATGGTGTCGCCGTGACGGCGCGGCTCGCGTCGTTGCGGAGCGCCCTGACCGCGGCGATCCAGGAGGCCGAGGCCAGTGAAGAGTCGGTGCGCCAGATCGCAGCGCTCGCTGGTGCCGTCGAAAGCTCTGCCCGCGCCCTGTGGCCCGCCATCGAGGAAGCGAAGGCGGTTGCCGCTCGGCGATCGGCACGCGACACGCACCTCACGACGACCTTCGAATTGCTCGTGGAGGAGCGCACGACGCTCGGCACGGCATTGACCGCGCATCGCGACGCCATGGATCGCCTGGGAGAGCAGCTCGAGCGTCTGGCACGCGCCGGGCGTGGCCGGGAACGACCGAGCGCGCGTTAGGCGGCGCTTGCCGCGGCAGACGCCTCGAGTGCCTGGTGTTCCGCGCGAAGGATGCAGCCGAGTCCCGTGAAGATCGCCAATCCCGCACCAATCGCCCGTCCCGTCAACGACTCGCCCGCCAGCACCAGCGGGGCGACCGCCGCCGTCATCAGCGGCTGCAGGTAGATGAAGCCGGCGACCACGTTGGACGTGGTCCGCTTGAGCGCCCAGAGATTGAGGAAGTACGTCCCCACCGTGGGTCCCACCACAATCCAGCCCGTCCACCACCACGCCGAGAGCGGGACCGCGGCCCAGTCGAGCTGCCACAGCGCCCAGACGCCGAGGGGGAAGAAGCCGATTGCGGCCGAGGTGAAGATCAGCGCGACCGACGGAACGGAACCATGCCGACGCACGAGATCGCGCGAGTAGACGAGATAGAACGCATAGGCGACCATCCCGAGTTCGATCGAGAGATTGCCGAGCGCCGTCGCGCGATCAAAGGCGATCCGATCCGGGCCGATGAGCCAGACGGTGCCAGCGACCGCGGTGGCGACACCGACCAACTTGAGCAGCGTGGGACGCTCCCGCCCGGTGACGACGCCGATGATCGCCGTGAGCACGGGAATCGTGGCGACGAGGAGGGTGGCGTGGATGGCGGTGCTGTGGCGCAGTCCATAGAGGAAGAGCGTCTGATTGATCGCCAATCCGAGCAGGCCGAGCGCGATGAGCCGCCACCGATCGGCGCGCGGAATGACCACGCGCGCCTGACGACGCTGCACCAGCTCGAAGACGAGGGCCCCACCAACGAGTCGGAAGGCGACGAGGGCGAGTGCCGGCACGAATGGCAGCACGAACTTGCCGGTGATGGCGAGCGACGCAAAGAGCACCTGCACCAGCACCAGCGCGAGCACCACCCCAAGCGTCACCGCCGCCTGCCCCCGCCACGACCGCCCTTGCCGCCGGCGTTGCCGCCTCCCGCGCCGCCGCCCTTGCCACCGCGCCCGCCGCCGGGGCCGCGCCGCGAATCGCCTCCCGAGCCATCGCGCCCGCGACCGCCACCCTGTCCGCCGCGCCCGCGCCCGGTGCGCTCGCGATCGCTCGGGCCCCGCCCGCCGCCGCGTCGCCCTGGAGGATCCTCGCGCCGCGGCTGTGGCCGCGCGAGCAGAATCGCCAAGCCGGCGAGATCCTCGGCGTGCAGCAGTTCGTCCCCACGCTTGACCGCGAAGACCACCGGTCGATCCAGCGTCGGCACGTCGGCCGCATCGAGCCGCCGTGCCTGCCCTTCCCGGAGATAGAGCCGCGCGATCGGCTGACCCTGCCGGACCTCGTAGCCGATCGGTGACGCATCGCCGTGCAGGCGCACCGAGGTCGGCAGCGCATCGAGGTGCGCCCGTGCGTCGGGTGGCACCATCGCCTCGGCGTCGAGGGTGATGCGCGTCTGCTGAAAGTCGTCCCAGGACACGACGTCCTCGAGCTGCGCGCGGAGCAGGGCGCGCAGCGTCTCGGGATCCACGCCCGGGAGTGCACCACCGCTTCGCCGCCAGTACTCGTCGAGATCGCGCGCCGCGCGCACGATCCGCCCGCGATCGGGATGCTCGACCGCGCCATCGACGAGCGACGTGGTCAGGAGTTCGCGCGCTTCCTCCCGCAGCGACTCCGGCCATTCGCCGTCGAGGTGCGTGAGGGTGTGCTCGAGGTCGAAGCCGAAGTAGGACAGCGTCCGCGCCACCGCGAGGCTCTGGCGCTGCCGGTGTCCGGCGAGCACCACCGTCGGCGGGCCATGCGCGGCATAGCGCCGGACCAGATCGTGCGGGATCGTCGTCCCCTCGATGCTCGCGCGCGCCGTCCCGAACCGATCGGCGAAGTAGCGGAGATTCCCCGCCACCGCGCCCCAGCTCCCGGCCACCGAGGTCTTGGAGATGCGCGCCTCCTGCCCATCGACCGTGCGCTCATCGAGCACCAGTTCGAACGGTGCAATGCGCGCCAGCAGGTCAATGAATGCGGCGCGGCGATCACGATCGGCATGCGGCACCGTATTCGGGAGCTCGAGGTCGAGCGCCCGATAGACCGAGGCCATCGCGAGGGCGCCATCCTCGATCGCCTTCTGCAGCACACCGCGCTTCTCGGCCCACTGACCCAGCGCCTCGTCATCGAAGATGTGCCGGCGCAGGCCATGCACCTCGCCGATGGTGCTGCAGCGATTGATCGCCTCGGCGAGCAGATTGTAGGCGGTGAGATGATCGCTGCCGGCGACGAGCGCCCCGTGCAGATCGCGCTCCTCGCGCGTCATCCGGTGGAGCGAATCGATTCCGCTCGCCCCGGCGACCAGCGGCAGCAGGGCCTCATCGGCGTGCACCAGCAGTTCGGCCCAGGGACGCTCGACGGGCAGCGCCTCGACATCACGCCCGTAGCGGGTGAGTCGGCCGTCGGCGATCAGCCCGCGCGACGTGAGGCGCGCCATCGCCTCGCGGTATGCCACGCGATCAAGCGGCACCGGCAGGTCGAGGCCGGTCGCGTCCACCCCGATCGCGGCGCAGGTCAGCGCCACCCGCTCGGCATCCCCTGCAAGCTGGAATTCCGGCGGCGCCGGCCGCAGCGTGGCAAAGTCGAGCGGACGATCCGAGAGGATCACGACCTGCCCATTCGCCACACGGCCGTGCACCCGACCCGCCATCTGGAGAATCTCATTGGCTCCCAGATAGAGCCGATGCAACACATTCCGACCGCGGTCCACCACGTTGCCGTAGCGGGCATCGTAGATGATCACCGTGTCGAGTCCGGGCAGATTGAGCGCGGACTGCCCCGCCGCGGTCATCGCGAGGAGGTAGGGCTTCTTGACCTCGCCTTCGAGGAAGGGCCGGATGATCCGGATCGGCTCGCCACCGTGATAGAACGCCGAATTCAACTTGGGAAAGCGGGCCGCCAGCCCCTCCCCAAGCCGCTCGACTTCAGCACGGGTCGGCAGGAAGACCGCCACACCGCGCTGCTCCTTCACGAAACGGCGAATCGTGGCGTCGTCGAGAAACTGCTCCGGCTGCATCGGCTCCACCGTCACGTGCGCGCGCAGTTTCGGATCGAACGCCGAGGTTTCCAGCATCTCGTCGCTGTTGAGGTACTCGCGATCGAACGCCGGATCGACCGTCGCCGACAGCCAGATGAAGCGGCATCCTGTCCGCTTCCCCAGCGCGAGGCAGAGCTCCAGCTCGGCGGAGGTCTGGTGGATCTCGTCGACCACGATCGTGTCGCGTGCCGTGATGAAATCGTCCGTCAGCCAGCGCCGGGCGATGCCGGTGGTGACGACCACCACGTTCCAGGAGGGGGTGTCCGGGGTCGCCTCGCGCTCTCGATTGACGACGCCGATCCGAAGGGGCTCCTCCAGGATCGCCTCGGCGATCAGGCGGACCGAGAGGGTCTTCCCGGTACCCGTCCCCGCGACGATCCCGAAGCCCTTGCCGGAAGCCGCCCAGGTGCGGAGCTCGGTGCCGTGCTGGCGCTGCAGCAGGGTCTCGACATGGGCGTGCAGCGCCAGTTCGATCGTCTCGCACGAGGCACGCGTCGGGGCGATGACAATAACGCGCCCACGGGGATGACTCGCCCGGTGGTAGGCGTCTGGGTCGGGGGGGAGGAAATGGTCGCGCTTGAGGTCCACTCCGGGAAGTTAATCGCCCGCGCCGCTATTATTGGGGCTGTCCGGGGTGTGCTGGCCCGGAGATCACCGCAGGGAGGAACGATGGACGGCAAGGTCTGCCTGATCACGGGAGCGAATCGCGGCATTGGTCGGGCCACCGCGGAGGGGCTGGCTCGCCTCGGCGCCACGGTCATGATCACGGCCCGCGACCGGGCCGCTGGCGAGGCCGCCCGGCGCGAGATCATTGCCGCAACCGGGAACGAGCGCGTGACGCTGTTCGTCGCCGACTTCGCCGTGCAGGCGGAGGTCCGTCGCCTGGTCGAGGAGATCCAGGCGGCAACCCCTCGGCTCGACGTGCTGATCAACAACGCGGGCGCGCACTCCCTGTTGCGGTCCGCGACTGTCGACGGGATCGAATCAACCTTCGCCGTCAATCATCTTGCGCCCTTCCTGCTCACGACCTCGCTCCTCCCCTTGCTGGAGGCGAGCGCGCCGGCCCGCGTGGTGATGGTGGCCTCCGAGGCGCACCAGCGCGTGACGGACCCGGAGGACTGGGAAAGCACCAAGGCGTACAACGGCCTGACCGCGTATTCCCGCTCGAAGCTTGCCAATGTGATCTTCGGCTATGACCTCGCGCACCGGCTCGAGGGTCACGGTGTGACGGTCAACAGCTGCCATCCCGGGGTCGTCAAGACGGCGCTTCTGGAGTCGGGGTTTGACCGCTGGTGGCTGCGCTGGGCCTGGCCAATCGCGACGCGCTTCATGATCACCCCCGAGGAAGGGGCAACGACGCTCCTCCACCTCGCGGCATCGCCGAAGGTGGAAGGCGTCACGGGCAAGTATTTCAAGAAGTCGCGCGCCACCACGTCCTCGCTGTTGTCGCATGACGCCGTGGTCGGCGCGCGCCTCTGGAATGTCTCCCTTCGCCTGACCGGGCAGCTACCCGCCGTCGAAATCACCGGCGAACACATCGCCGAGTAGCGAAGGGCTCAGCCCCGCCGCTCAGTTGCGGCGGCGGGCGCGGTCGTCGTATCGCGGGTCCTGAGCGCGACCTGCATTGCGTCCATCCCGGGCAGCGCGGTCATCCCGGGCATCCCGGGCATCCCGGGCGTTGCGGTCATCGCGAGCGTTGCGGTCATGGCGGTCGTCGCGATCGCGCCGATCGTCGCGATCATTCCGTGCCCGATCCCGTTCCCGATAGAAATCGCGACTCCGCGGTTCGAAGAAGTACTGGTCGCGATAGTGATACACGGCGACCGGGCGGGCGTTGCGGATCGGACGCTCGTAGTAGCGCCCTCCCACGAAGTACAGCGTCACCGGACGCCACTTCCGGTACTCCTTCTGCCATTGCCCGTGATTCCGGGACGCGTAGTCTCGCACCACGACAGAGCGCGACGCATCACGGCGGTCGACGATGCGGGGAGCGCGATGTCCACCGAGACTCGGGATATCGATGCGCACGTTGGCTCGGACCTGGGCCGGGGCCGGAGCGACGGCGAGCGTGAGGGCGGCGAGGACGAACGATGCGGTGCGCATGAGAGCCTCCGGACAGGGGGAGCCAACCGAGGTGAGACCTGAAACGTGAGACAGAATGTCGAACCCAAGGATCGTTTCACCTTCCACGGCTCACCTGATGCCAGCCCCGTGCCATTCCCGATCTCATTGCCTTGCAACGTGTTAGCACATTGCGTGCCGCGCCGGGTGTCCTCTCCGAGGGACACGTCTCCAATGGTGGGGCGAGGGGCGTCGTGGTAAATTGGTCCCGCGGCGGCACCACTCGTCCGCGCGGCAATCGTTTCGGAGCACGCTGTGGGCACCTTTCGCGTTACTGTCAGCAAGGACTACCTGGTCTTTTCGTCGGCGCACTTCATCACCTTCCGCGGGCACACCTGCGAATCGCTGCACGGACACAACTACCGGATCAGCGTGGCGGTCGAGGGACCGATCGATGACGAGTGTCTCTTCGTCGTGGATTTCGCGATCCTGAAGCGGATCGTTCGGCGCTACGTGGACGTCATGGACCACCGGGTCCTCCTCCCGACCAAGAACCCGAAGCTCGCGTTCCGCACCGAGGGCGCGATGACGTTCGTGGAATATTTCGGCGAGCAGACGTATCAGTTCCCGACCAAGGACTGCGCCATGCTGCCGATCGCGAACACCACGGCCGAGATGCTCGCGGAGTGGGTGGCGGTGAAGGTGCGGGAGGATCTCGGCAACGAAGGGGCCAACCTGACCTTCCTCGAGATCGAGGTCGAGGAGTCGGTTGGGCAGTCGGCCACCTACTCCACGACACTGGACTGACGCGATGAAGAGCCATGAGCCGCTGTTCGAGGGCGCCACGCTCGCCGCCCGGCTGGCCGCGATCCCCGGCTGGAGTGCAGCCGATGGCTGGCTGCGACGCGAGTACGCCACCGACGGCTGGCGCACGACGATGCTGGTGGTGAATGCGATCGCCTTCGTGGCGGAGGCCGGCAATCATCATCCGGATCTCGAGGTGCATTGGGGCTCGGTCGTGGTGCAGTTGCAGACCCACTCCGCTGGCGGGATCACCGAGAAGGACTTCCAGATGGCCGAGCAGATCGAGGCCACGGTCCGGTGGCAGCCGGGCGGAGGCTTCCCCGGGCTTGACGGTCAGTCTGATGGATGGATCACGGAGTGAACCCACCTCCGATGATGCGGCCTCTCATCATCCCGCTCGATCCACCCCCTGATCCGCTCGAGCTTCTCGAGCGGTTTGCACATCGCCCCTTTCCTGCCCTCCTCGATGGCGCTGCCGACCATCACGACCTTGGTCGCTACAGCTACTTCAGCGCCGACCCGATCGCGATCGTGCGCGGATACGCTGCCGACTGGCCCGCGCATCGCGACCGCCTGCGTGCGACGCTCGACCGCACGACCCCGATCGATCCGACGCTTCCGCCCTTCCAGGGCGGCTGGATTGGCTGGCTCGGCTACGAACTTGGGGCTGCCTTTGATCGGATGCCGCGCGTGGCGTACGACCCGCTACGCCAACCGGACATCTCGCTGGCCTGCCACGACTGGGTGATTGCGTGGGATCACGCCGTGGACCAGGCCTGGCTGGTGAGCACGGGATTGGCGGCCGACGGAAGCCGGGATGCGGGCCGCGCCGCGGACCGTGCGGCCGAGGTGCTCGCGATGGGGCAGCGCACCCGCCCGACGTGGTGGGGATCATTTGCGCCAGTCACCGCAACCCCCGACTTCACGGCGGACGGCTATCAAGAGGCCGTGGGGACGGTGGTGGAGCGCGTGCTGGCTGGCGAGATCTTCCAGGCCAATCTGGCGCAGCGCTTTGCGGCCCCCTTCGCCGGATGCCCGTTCGCGCTCTATCGCCGGCTCCGTGCGCTGAGTGCCGCGCCGCTCGCGGCGTGCCTTGACCACGGCACGGCGCACCTGCTGAGCGCCTCCCCGGAGCGGTTCCTCCGCCTCGATGCCGGCACGGGCGCGGTCGAGACGCGCCCGATCAAGGGGACGCGACCGCGTGCAACGGAGGCGGTCGCAGACGCCGCCCTGGCGGCCGAACTCGAGGACAGCGAAAAGGACCGCGCCGAGAACGTGATGATCGTGGACCTGCTCCGGAACGACCTCGCCCGGGTGTGTGCCGCGGGGAGCGTCGAGGTCCCATCACTCTGTCGACTTGAGTCCCATCCGACGGTGCACCATCTCGTGTCGACCGTGACGGGCACCCTCCGCGAGGGGCAGGATGCACTCGATCTCCTGGCGGCGACGTTCCCCGGCGGTTCGGTCACCGGGGCGCCGAAGCTTCGCGCGATGGCCATTCTTGCCGAGCTGGAGCCGGTGATCCGCGGCGCGTACTGCGGCGCGATCGGCTGGTTGGGGCTGGACGGCAGCCTGAGCCTCTCGATCGCCATCCGCACGATCACGATCGCGCGCGGCATTGCCTCGTTCCACGTCGGCGGTGGCATCACCGCGCTCTCGGAGCCCGAGGCAGAGTACCAGGAGACGCTCGACAAGGCGGCGGCGCTGCTTGCGGCACTTGCGGACGGAACGTGATCCTCCTTCTCGATCACGAGGATTCGTTTGTCTTCACGCTGGCGCGCTACGTCGAGGAACTGGGCGAGGCACCGCTTGTGGTGCGCGACGATGCCCTCACGCTCGAGGCGGTTGCCGCGATGGCCCCGACGCGAATCATCCTCTCGCCAGGCCCGGGGGTGCCGGAGGAGTGTGCCCTCGCGCTGGCGGTGGTGCGCACCCTCGGCCCGACCACTCCAATCCTCGGCGTCTGCCTCGGCCATCAGGTGATCGCGACCGCGTATGGCGCCACCGTGGCGCGCGCTGCGCATCCGCGGCACGGACGCACGTCGCCGATCACGCACGACGGCCTCGGGGTCTTCACCGGGCTGCCCTCGCCACTCGAGGCCACACGCTATCACTCGCTGGCGGTGGTGGCGGCGACCCTGCCGGACACGCTGGCCGTGACCGCGCGATCGGACGACGGCGAAGTGATGGGGATCCGGCACACCACCCACCCGGTTGAGGGCGTGCAGTTCCATCCGGAGTCGGTGCTGACGGCGTGGGGGAAGGCGATGGTGGGGAGGTTCGCGGGTGCACGGTGAACGGGGGGCCGGCGCTCGGTTGCGCGCTGCTGGGTTGGAGGGCACTTGATGTCAGCATCACGCCAGGGTGCCGACGACCACGGTGCCGGTATGCCCTGCCACGAAGCCGGCATTCACTCGGATTCAGGCGAGCACGGATGGAGCAACCGTGTGGCTGCAGCATCCCTCCCCCGGGAAGCCCG
>JBBRGR010000023.1:0-10238 GCA_038223815.1 Gemmatimonadales bacterium | reverse complement strand
CTCCGCCTGCGGCACGCCTCCCCCACCGTGGCGGGCGCCACGCGCTCCCGAAGCCGCCGACGCGCGAGACCCTCGCGGCCACGCTGCTCCTCGCGTCGGGGTGGACGCCACAGGAGGCGTTGCTGGATCCGATGTGCGGATCAGGGACCATCGTGATCGAGGCGGCGTTGATGGCCCGACAGATGGCGCCCGGTCGCGCGCGTCGCTTTGCGGCCGAAGCGTGGCCTGGTCTCCCGGCGGCGATCTGGCCGGAGGCGCGCCGCCGTGCTGCGGCACGTGAGCTCCCGGGGGTCGCCGTCTCGCTCCTCGGCGCCGATCGGGATGCCGGTGCCATCGAGGCTGCGATGGCGAACGCCGAGCGCGCAGGCGTCGCCGGCGACGTGGAGTTCGTGCGCGGCACGCTGTCGCGCCTGCCACACGACGAGGGCGACGGATGGATCATCACCAATCCGCCGTACGGCACCCGCATCGGCGAGCGCACCGCACTGCGCGATCTCTACGCCTCCCTGGGCCATCTGGTCACCCAGCGCCGGCCGCGGTGGCATCTGGCCATGATCAGCGCCGACCGGATGCTCGAAGGGCAGCTCGGCTTCCCGCTCCGCGAGGTGTTGCGGACAACCAATGGCGGGTTGCCGGTGCGGGTGGTGGTGACCGGCGAGCGGTGACCGGCGAAAAGCAGCGATGACGGATGATCCTTGGAGGGGCGGGGCATGCCTCGCCCCTACGGTTCTTGCGGGGTGTCGTTCGCCGTTCGCTTGTTTACCACCACCAACACCACCGCCGGCACCAGCAGCAGCGTCGCGAGGACGATGCGTGGCGTGATCCGCTCTCCTGCGACGGTGGCGCCCAGCGCGAGTGCCACGATCGGATTCACATAGGTGTAGGACGCGACCGCGGTGGCATCCACGTGTTGCATGAGCCACTGGAAGACGGTGTAGGCGAGCATCGAGCCGAAGATCGTCAGATAGCTCCAGGCGGCGATGCTCTGCCAGGATGCGGCCGCGAGGTCGAGGCGTGGTCCTTCACCCAGACCCAGGCCGACCGCGACGGCGATCCAGCCGCCGGCAAACATCTGCGCGCCGCTCGCCATCAACAGGTGTCGCGACTGTGGCCAGCTGCGACCGTACGTCGCCCCGACGGACCAGGCGATCATCGCGGTCGCGAGCATCACCATCCGCGGCACATCGGGCACCGCGTCGAAGGTCTCGGTGCCGAGCAGGATGAGCCCGACGGTTCCGAGCGCAAGCCCGCTGCTCCGCTGCAGCCCGAGGGGTATTCCGGTGCGGTGCCGTGTGAAGAGGGCGATCAGGAGCGGCGACCCGGCGGCGAAGAGCGCGACCACGCCCGAGGCGACACGCTGTTCGACCCAGACGATCAGCGCGTTGCTCAGCGCCACGAGACAGAGCCCGACCCCCGCGGCACCGAGCCACTCGCGGCGCGCCGGGAACGGGGTGCCGCGTCGGTGGGCCCACCAGAGGATCGCCGCGCCGGCCACCACGAAGCGCGCGCCCGCGAGCAGGAAGGGCGGCAGCGTCTCAACGGCGATGCGAATGCCGAGGTAGGTCGAGCCCCACACCAGATAGAGGGTGGCAAAGGCCGCGATGACGCGGCCCCGAGTGACGTGCCAATCGGCGCGGGTCAAACTACGGACGCACTCCGCTCGGCGGTGCCATCACGCGGCGCGCCAGACAGGGTTCGTCGCTGTAGATCGTCGGCATCAGCCAGCGCGTGCCATCCCAGCGAATCGTCCCCCCCGAGGTGACCACCTCGTCGATGCCATCACCATTGCTGTCCACGGTGCCGTAGATGTCGACGTTGCCGGCCATCCGCGCGACGGGAATTCCCCAGCCATCCACCAGCCAGGTGCCGGTCGTGTTCGGGGTGCCGTCCTTGTAGTCGTCGCGGAGCCAGAAGGTGAAGACGGCGAGGTTCTGCCCGTTGGGGCCGCGCACGCCAAGGAGTGTGCGCTTGCCGTGCCCCGCATCGAGGGAATCGGTGTGGAAGTTGTACCAGAGGAAGGCATAGGCGCGCTCGGTCGCCGGTTTCATCGCCGGGTGGTAGCGCTGCCAGGCGGAATCGGCGAAGGCCAGGAAGGGCGCCTTGGAGCCGGACGGTGCCAGTGGCGGCGGATAGCGGCGCACCGGCATGCCGAAGGCCCCCGGTAGCACCACGGCGAAGGACGAGGTCGGTGGTGCATCGAGATCGTAGAGCCATCCCGGGTGGGCGATGTTGTCACACGCGGCACGCCAGGAAAGCGGCGGGTCGAAGCGGCGACGTGCCACCACGCGGGCCGCGCGGGCTCGACCGAGGGTTGCGCCGTTGTCGAAGTAGTAGAGCGTGACCGAGTCGCCGACGTTCGCCATCGGCATGATGCCGAGGGAGTCAAACTGCGACGCCACCGGGCGAGCGGCATTCGCGCGGGAGCGCTGGAAGACCTGAGCGCCCTGGGCGAGTCGCTCGGGATGCGGCGCCGGCTTGGGGTCGGGGCGGACGCGTGCCGCCGTGCTGCTGACGACGGGCCGACCCGCGGTCTGCGCCAGCATCTGGCTCGGTGCGATCGCTGCCGTCAGGGCGATGGCAGTGCGCAGGGACCAGACTCTCAGCGATCGGATCCTGGTGCGAGGAGTCGGGGACTCCACGCGCGTGTGAGCTTCCATGACAGGCCATCCCGCGAGAAGGTGAGGGTGCCTCCAGCACCGGTCGTCGTGCCGACCGGATGGAGGACCACATCCACCCGGGAGAGCGAACGATAGCGGTGCGACGTCTCCGCGCCACGGGAGAGCGTGTCGGCCTCGAAGGAGGAGGAGACGCGCGTGCCGAAGCCGGTGATGATCTGGTTGAGCCCCTCCGGGGTCACGGCCGCATCAACCAGGACCCCGAGCATCGAGAGCGCGACCGTCGCGCCCGGGCCTTTCCCGGCGGTCCGCTCCAATCCGGTCCGGAGGTCTTCCCGCAGATGCCTCCGCAGGACCGGGAAGTTCACCGTCGCGTCCAGCTCCTCGGCGTTGCCGAAGGCGATTGCCTTGAGGAATCGGTCATAGGCCCGGCGAGGCGCGAGGTAGAACCACGCCCCGGTGATGATGACGGCGAGCAGCAGGAACCAGCGGAGGAATCGAGCCATGTCTGAAATCTAGGGGGACCGGGGTGCACGGTGCACGGTGCACTGGGGTAAGGGGTAAGGGGTGAGGGATGAGGGATGCTACGCGTGCACGGTCAGTCGGCGCCTCCGATTGTGCATGTGATTTAACGGCGTTAAGCTGGTGGATGGGCTCCAAGGAACGGCGCGACCGCGAACGCGAAGACACCCGAGGCCGCATCCTCGATGCGGCGCGTACCCTCTTCGTGGAACTTGGCGTCGAGGCGACCACCATGCGGGCGATCGCGGACCGCCTGGAGTACACCGCGCCGGCGATCTACCACCACTTCGCCGACAAGGAGAGCCTCCTCCGCGAGTTGGTGACGCAGGACGTGGGTGCATTGGGCCTGCTCTTCCAGCGGTTGGGGGAAGTGGCCGACCCCGTGGAGCGGATGGTCCGGCTGGGGATGGGGTACGTGCGCTTCGGGTTGGAGCATCCTCAGCACTATCGCCTGCTCTTCATGACCCCCGGCGCGAAGAAGGAGATCCGGGGGGAGAACGGATGTGCGGTCGAGGAGAATCCGGAAAGCGATGCCTACGCGATCCTCCACACCGCGATCACCGAAGCGGTTCGCGCCGGTCGCTTCCGCGAGGGTTACGGCGACCCGGACCGGGTCTCGCAGATCTGCTGGGCGGCCGTGCATGGGCTGGTCTCGCTGCACATGGTCTTTGCCGAGGACAGTTGGATCGAGTGGCGTGACGTCGAGACGACGGCGCAGCGGATGCTCGATGCGCTGGTAGCGGGGATGGAGGCCTAGCCGGGGACCGGTCCTCGGTCCCCGGTCCCCGGCCCCTACGGCGTCGTCGGCTGCTCCGGCAGCAGGATGAAGCGCGCCACATTCTTCGGGTCGAGGTAGCGCTCGGCGGCCGCCTTCACCATGGCCGGCGTGAGCGCCTCGAGACGGGTGTTCCAGGTGAGAATGTCCTGGAGCGCCCGCTCTTCCGTGAGGCTGTTGCGTACCTGACCCATCCACCACCCGTTGGTCTTGACGGCGACCTCGGTGCCGCGTCGCGATTGCGCCACGAACTTCTGCAGCTCATCCGCGGTCGGGCCGTCGCGTCGCAGCGTGGCGATGATGTCCTGCGCCGCCATCCAGAGCGTGTCGGCCTGTGCGGGTGTCGAGGTGAACTGAATCAGCGCGTTGTATTCCCCCCGCGGCCGATTGCTCAGTTCGGTGAAGGCATTCACGCCGTAGGTCGCGCCCATCGCCTCGCGGAGTGCCTCGAGGAGTCGGGTCTGCAGAATCTCGCCGACCGCCTCGGCCGCGAGTTCCGTCTGCGCGTCCGCGATCGGGGAGGCGCCCGAGAAGATCGCGAACTGCTGACTGACCGGCTCCTTGCCCTTGAGGATCCGCTTGGTGATCACGCCCGCCGGCGGCCTGGGCGCCACATCGCGCCAGGTCTCCTTCCGGCCGGTGGTGGGGAGGGCCGCGAGCCACTGCACCACGCGGGGGCGAAGGGAATCGAGCGTGACCGTCCCGACGATCATGAAGGTGTAGTCCCCGAAGTCCGCGAAGCGCTCGCGGTAGATCGCCAAGGCGCGCTTCGGATCGAGACGCTCCAGGGCCGCCCCATTGAGGGTCGGCTGCCGCGGCGAGTTGCCGGACATCACGGCCGTCAACGTGTCGAGCAGCGCGATCGTCGGAATCCGGTCGCGACCGGCCAGCTGGTTCTTCATCTGGCTCACGAACGCGGCGACGGCGCTTGAGTCATAGCGCGGCGCGGTGGCGGTGAGCCAGAGTATCTCGAAGAAGGTGTCGAGATCCTTCGGCGTGGTCGAGCCGTTGAGGCCTTCCTGCAGGTCGCTGAGCGTGGGAGAGACGGTGGCGACCTTTCCGGCCAGCCGTCGGCGGAGCGATGGAGCGTCGAACTCGCCGACACCGCTCTGCTGGACCAGCGTCGTGGCGAACTGGCCGTTGATGACGTCGGCGTCGCTCAAGAGCGAGGCGCCCCCGGGCGACCACCCTGCCACGAGGATCTGATCGGCCTTGAAGTCGGTCGGCTTGATCAGCACCCGCACGCCATTGGAGAGCGTCCACTCGGTCATGCCGAGTGCGGGAAGGGTGCGCTCGCTCACGATGCGACCGGCCGTGGGCGGCGTGGGCACCAGCGGACCCGCGACGGTCACTTCCGTCCACGGCGTGGTGGTGGCGGTATCGGTGCGACTCACGATGGCGAGCAGCGCCTCGCGCGTGGGAACCGGGAGACCTGCCTTCTCGGGGACGCGCGCCGCGAGGAAGCGGTCGGTGCCCTGCGCCTGCTCGCGCAGGACCCCGTCAATCTCGGCTTTGCTGATGGTGGGGAGGATGCGCTGCGCCAGCGCGAAGCGGGTCCTGGCCGATGGCGTCACGCTCCCGGTGAGGAAGGCATCGACGTATTGGTCCACGAAGGCACCACTGAACTGCTTCTCCTGCTCGTTGGCGGCGAGTTCACGCCCCCGGAGGAGCGATGCCTTGGCGCGCTCCAGTTCTGCCGGAAGCACGCCGTGCTGCGCGAGTCGCCGCGCCTCGCGCAGGACCTCCTCGAATGCCTGCGTCAACTTCCCCTCTTTGGGGGACACCGAGACGGCAAAGAGTTCGACATCACGGATCAGGCGTGAGGGACCGAAGCCGGCCCCGATGAAGCTGGCGTCGGGTCGGCGGGCGAGGTCGCTCAGGCGCTGCCCGGCGATCGTCGAGACCATGGCGTTCACCAGCGCGCGCCGTTCGTCCTGCTCCGTCCGGTACGGGCCGTGGGTGGGGCGACGGACCAGCAGCTGGACGGACTCGCCACCGAACTCGGGATCGGTCACGATCGAGACGCGGGTGCCGGGGATTTCGGGGATCGGCGCGTCGACGCGCAGCCGCGGATTGGCGGGCATGGCAAGCGTACCGAAGCGGTCGCGGATCAGCGCCTCCATCCGCTCGATCGGCACATCCCCCACGGCGACGACCGCCATCAGGTCAGGGCGGTACCAATCGCGATAGAAGCGCTTGAGGGGCGCCGGGTTGGCACGGGCGAGGATGGCCGTGTCGCCGATCGGCAGCCGGTCTGCATAGCGGGAGCCCTGCAGGAGCAGGGGGAATTCCTTGTCCTGGGCGCGCTTGCCCGCGCTGAGACCGCTGCGCCATTCGCCGAGCACCACGCCACGTTCGCCGACCACATCGGAGGTATCGAACTGGATCCCGTGGGCCCAGTCCTCGAGGATGTCGAAGGCGCGCTCGAGCAGCTCCGGCTTGTCGGTCGGGACCGGGAGGATGTACACGGTCTCATCGAACGAGGTGTAGGCATTGAGGTCGGCCCCGAAGCGGACACCGATCGACTCGAGGTATTGGATCAGGTCGTTCTTCTGGAAGCGAGTCGTCCCGTTGAACGCCATGTGCTCAAGAAAGTGCGCCATGCCAAGCTGGTCGGGGTCCTCGAGAATCGACCCCGCGCGCACCACGAGGCGCAGTTCGATCCGATCCGCCGGGAGCGGGTGCTGTCGGATCAGGTAGCGGAAGCCGTTGGCGAGTTGCCCGGAGCGGACCGCACTATCGGGAACGATCGGGGAATCGGGCGTCTGACTCGCCAGCGGTGCGACGGCGAGGAGCAGGGCGATCACGGAAAGGCGCATCGGCGGTCCCGAAAGAGGTCGGGGAAATATGGGGTGATCCCTTCAGAGTGTGAGGGTCTCCACCCGGGGGGCACCATACCGGGCGCCAGCCACCTGGCATCGCAGGTTCGGGAGGATCGCCACGTCGCGCGCGACGTGGGTGTGGCCAGCCAGCACGGTGACCTGGTGCTCCGGGTGCTGCCCGGCGAACTCCCGGAGGACCGCGCCGGTCGCCCCAGAGACGAGGAGCGGCTGCCATGCGATTCGGCTGAGCCGGCCACGCTCCGGGAGCGCCTCCACGAAGGGCGGTACGTGGGTGGCCACCAGAATCTGCCGGGCAGACTCCGCCGCTCTTCCGAGCAGGGTAGCGAGCCGGCTGGCGTCGGCGTCGGCGAGGGCGCGCTTGACCGCGAGTTTGCCGAGCCGATCGGGCTGGGCTGCGACCTCGGCGATCAGCCGATCATCATGCAGGAGCAGGGGCGTCGTCAACGCGTTGCCGAAGCGCCCATCGGCCCAGCCATCCACACCGATGAGCGCGGTCGTGGCATCGAGCGGCACCACCCCGGCCGGCGGCAACCAGTGGATGCCGGGATGGGTCTCACTCAGGGCGATCACCGCATCGCGGACCGATCCAACGCTGCTGTCATAGTGGTCGTGGTTGCCAAGGACGAACCAGAGTGGGGCGGCGGCGGCCTGGGCGAGGCGGATCAGGTCGTCCGTGAGCCGGGGGGCGGTGGAGAGGTCACCGGTCAGGATGATCGGAAGCGCCGGGTTTCTGCGCAGTGCAGCAAAGAAGTCGGCGACCACGGCCGGGCGGGCGTGGTCGAGGTGGAGGTCGGAGGCCCAGCGGACGGGTGGCATCGAATTCCTAGGGCGCGAGTCGGGTATGGTTCGTCAAGTCTGGTGCGAATAGAAAGATGTCTTAGATTGAGGGAGTTGCGTAAAGGTTCAGTTGTAAACGTTTCATCGCGGTAGCGTAGGATCAAGTACCCCATCTCACCCTGTTGGAGGCGTCACCCATGAAGATCAAGTCGATGTTTGCTGGTGCGGCACTGGTGCTTGGGCTGGTCGCGGTCTCCCCGTCGGCTGCGAATGCGCAGGTCGGGTTTGTCGTGCAGGCGAGCTATGGTCTCGACTACGAGGCGCTCGGGATCGGCGGTGGTGTCAACCTCGGCCTGGGCTCGTTGACCGAGAAGCAGGGGATTCGCCTCGAGGCGACGTTCGACTACTTCCTCGCGGATGACCCCCTCACGGTCTGGGAGATCAACGGCAACCTGCTCAAGGACATCCCGTCGATCGCGAACCTGTACGTCGGCGCTGGCATCAACTACGCCAATTTCTCGTACGACGACAACGGCCTGTGCGACGCGTTCGGCGCGCTTTGCAATGCCAGCAGCAGCGAGATCGGCCTCAACATCCTCGGCGGCTACCGCCTGGGTGGTGGCAAGGCTGCTCCGTTCGTGCAGGCGCGTTTCGAGCTGGGCGGCGGCGAGCAGCTGATCGTGACCGGCGGCTTCCGCTTCTAGTCGTGACCGCGGTGTCGTGACCCTCCGAGGTCGTCGGCATGGCGCTGCACGGGGGCTCCCTCAACGGGGGGCCCCCGTGTCGCGTATGGGGGAGATCGAGGCAGGGGCGGAGGCGGGGGCGAGCAGGGGCGAGGCATGCCTCGCCCCTGCCCCTCGCCCCCGCAACAACGGGGATCGGCGCGGGTCATTGAAATTTTTCCTGGGACATCGGAGCGGTGCATGAAGATCTCTGTGGCGGCGTGGGCGGGTGCATTCGCAGCGATGGTGGCGGCTCCGCTGGCGGCGCAGGGTCCGCGGCTCTCGGTGATCACCCAGGTGAGTTACGGCCTGGATGTCGAGGCGATCGGGATCGGCGGCGGCCTCGGCTTTCCGATTCAGGAATCGAAGGTGGGCGACGGGATCCGGGGCCAGGCGACCTTCGACTGGTTCTTCCTGGAGAATGTGGTCTCGGGCCCTCTTGCCACTCGCCCGACCTACTGGGAGTTCAACGTCAACGGGACCTATGAGCTCCCGAAGACCCACGGCGTCTATATCGGGACGGGCTTGAACTACACCAATTACACGGTCGACGGCGCGCAGTTCGTCAATGCGGGGGGGACGGAGCTCGGCCTGAACCTGATCGGAGGGTTGAAGCTCGGCCGAGGACGCGGGGCACCATTCGCCCAGGCGCGATTCGAGGTGGGGGGCGGGAAGCAGCTTGTGCTCACGGGTGGTGTCGAGTTCTAGCGGACCTGGGCGGGGTCGTTCCCGCCCACGTTACTTTTCGGCATTCCTCTCTGTTTGGAGCCCCGCCTGATGCTCGCCCACGTCGAAGATGCCTACGAAGCCCTCTACACCGGCCGCTCCTACCAGCACGAGATCGGTCTGGTGGATCGGCTCCTCGATGTGCGACTCCCCCAGCCGGAGGAGGACGCCGAACCGGTGCCGCGTCGCGTGCTGGAGATCGGGTGTGGCCCTGGGCTGCGGCTGGCGGTGTTGAACCAGTGGCACGGCAAGTATGCCCCCGAGGGATTTGATCGCGACCCCGAGATGCTGCGACTCGCCGCCCGACGGGTGCCGAACGTTCCCCTGCATCTGGGGGACATGCGCGACTTCCAGCTGGCGGCGCGCTACGACGCGGTACTCTGCCTCTTCGGGATGATCGGGTACTTGAGCGATGTCGAGGAGATGACGCTCGCCCTCCGCTGCATGCGCAATCATCTGGTGCCGGGCGGGGCACTGTTGCTCGAGCCGTGGCTCTCCCCGGAGCAGGTGACGGGCGGGCACGTGAAGATCGATCGCGCGGTGCGCCCCGGCCTCTTCGTGCAGCGGATGAACTACACGCGCGTGGTCCAGAATCGCTCCGAGCTCGACATTCACTACCTGATCGGCACCGAGCAGGGGGTGCGCCACGTGCAGGAACTGCGCTCGCTCACCCTCTTCACCGACGCCGAGTATCGTGCGGGTTTCAAAGCGGCCGGCTTCGGCGACGTGGTGCTGGAAGCCTACGGGCCGCAGGGGCGCGGGTTGTATATCGCGCAGGGGTGAGCCGCGAACAGCGAACAGCGAGGGGCGATGATTGAAGGCCGACCGGCATTGCCGATCGATGCCGCGCTCCCGGCGCTTCGGGGTGTGCTCTCGGCGGGGCGACGCGTCGTGCTCGTCGCGCCCCCAGGCGCCGGCAAGACGACCCGCGTCCCGCTGGCCCTGCTCGATGCGCCGTGGCTCGGGTCCCGGAAAATCGTGATGCTCGAGCCGCGTCGGCTCGCCACGCGTGCTGCCGCGACGTTCATGGCCGCGTCGCTCGGTGAGCGGGTGGGCCAGCGCGTGGGCTACCGGATGCGGCAGGAGACGCGTGTCTCGGCGGCAACACGCATCGAAGTGGTCACCGAGGGGATTCTCACCCGGATGCTGCAGCACGATCCGACGCTCGACGGGATCGGTGTCCAGATCTTCGACGAATTCCATGAACGTACGCTGATAGCCCATACCGCGCTCGCGCTGACGCGCGCCGCGACCGAGA
>JBBRGR010000022.1:0-10271 GCA_038223815.1 Gemmatimonadales bacterium | reverse complement strand
CAGCATCTCATGCACCGCCTGCATCATCAGGAAGTTCCCTTCGAGCGTGAAGGGACGGTACGTCATGCTGCTCAGTCCGCGCCCGGATTGATCGCCATTGGCGTGGAAGCCATTCCGCAGCGTGAAGGACAAATAGTCGGTGAGATACCGGAGCGCTTCGTCGCCGCGATTGGTGCGCGCCAGCATCGCCGCAAACCAGGCGAACGAATAGCCTGTCCACTGTGACGTGCCATACCTGGCGATCGTGTCGACCGTGTGCCGCACGATCATCGAGTCGGGGCCGCGCGGGTCGAGCAGCCCGAGCGGATGGATCGACATCGCGTGCGAGAAGTGGCGATGCGACGCGGTGTATTCCTCGCCGGCCGCGAACGGCAGCGACCCCGTGATGCCCTTCGGCACCATCGGTCCGAGCCGTGCCAGCAGCGCATTCCACTTCGCCGCGTCGGCCGTGAGGCGCTGTACCGTGGCCATCTCGGCGAGCGCCCCGAAGGTCCAGCGCAGCAGCGCCTGATCGTAGCTGGAGTTGGGCGTCAGGAAGGCGCGGATCGCGTTGTCGTGAATCTCCGGGCTCGACGAGAGCGGGAGCCGCAACAGCCCATCCTTCCCGGGCACCAGCAACTCGCTGAGTGCCGTGCCGATCTCCCGCACGAATGGGTAGGCGCGCTGCCGGAGGAAGAGTCGATCCCGCGTGCTGCGCCAGTGGAGGTAGAACGACTGGGCCACCCACGCCCCGTTGGTCGGCGAGAGCGAGTACATCCCCCACCCACCCATCGCCTTCCCACCAAGCGTCATCACGCCCGGGACCACGGCGCCCTCCACGCCGTAGAAGTCCCGGGCGAACTGCCGGAACACTGGCCGCCGCGCATCGAGGTAGTCGAGCCAGCCAAGCATCGCGTCGTCCATGCCGGCAACGTGGGCCGCGAGGTAGGTCATCTGGGTGTTGAGGTCGTTGTGCAGGTCGCCCTTCCAGGGCGGGAGGCCGCCCTCGTCGGCGGTCCAGACGCCCTGGAGTGGAATCGGTGGCGCACCGCGACGCCCGGCCGCGCCGTAGAAGTAGTGCACCAGGTCGTAGTGCTGCTGCAGCGCCGCATCGGGAAGCGTCACTCCGCTCACGGCCCAGTGGCCCGCCCACCAGGCACGATGTGCCTGCACCCCATTGCTCCACCCGCCACGCAGCGCCCGATCGGCACGGTCGCGGGCGATTGCCACCGGGTCCTTCCCCTCGCCGCTCGTCGCCAGGGTCACCGCGAGGACGGTGACATCGTGCCGCTGCTCTTGCCGGACCACCGCCGCGTAGGAGAAACCGAGCGCCCCCTCCTGCAGGTAGCTCTCCGCCGTGATGGTCGCCGGTGAGTACCCGAGCTGTGCAACACCTGCCGACGGCTCGAAGCGCACCCGCACCGCCCCCGGGACGCGCAGCATGAGCACCGGTCGCTGTGCCAGGACCACGGCCTGCACCGAGTCCTGGTCATACCGTGCCACCGCCTCGGCCCTCTGCAGGTTGAGCGCGAACTCACGGACAGCACCGCCCTGGAGCCGCTCGATCACCAGTCGCCCCCCGGGGAGCTTCGTGGGGTAGGGGATTCGATCGTATGGCTCGTCGAAGAGCTGGTGGAAGCGTGACATGTTCTTCGCCTGCACGAGCTTCTGCATTGCCGACCAGTTCCACTCGGGGTCCCGAAAGATCTCGGGGAGGCGTTCGTCCCAGAGGTCACCCCGGTCGAGCGAGACGCGGAGCGTGCTGCCATCCCCCCAGAGGAGCCCACCGAGGAGTCCATTGCCGATCGGAATCGCCTCGTCCCAGCGCACAATCGGCGCGGCGAGCCGTCGCGTGGACCGGACATCCTGTGCGGGCAGCGGCACCAGCGCCGTCGCCAGCAGGATGGGGATCAGATGGCGTACGGCTCCCTGCATCAGTGTCTCTCCTTGACCCGGCCACGATTCGGGGCGACCCTTCCTCACCCGGAGGATATCCCAAGTGTCACAGAGCGCAACACCACCCATTCCGGCCACACCGGCCGGCGCTCGGCGTCGGGGGGTTCTGCGTGCCCTGATGGTGCGCGCGATCCTCATGCTGCTCTGCTACGACACCGCGATCGCCAGCTACCTCTGGTACCTGGCGCGCGAGCAGGAAGAAGACGTGGTCGCGCTCTATCGGACCTCCGGCGTGGCGCGCGAAGCGAGTGACCGCGGCGCCGCCGACTTGCGCCAGTACCAGCAGATCCGCCGTCCCCTGGTGGACCAGCTCCTCCCCGATGGCTATCACGGCACCCTGATCCTGCACGACCTGGGCGGACCGGCGGGTGTGGCATGGACCCAGACCTCGACCATCGGACTGCTGGCAGGCTCGCTGGCGCGCGAGCTCGATCAGGGCGGGGCGCTCGCCGGCGAGGCCGTGGAGATCCATGAGCGCGCCCACCTGATCAAGGCCTACCACTCCGGAGCGGTTGGCCAGCTCATGCGGGTGATGCCGCTTCCTGATTTTGATGAATACGCGGCAACCAACGAGGGCGAGCACTTCGCCGAGATGGCGGCGGAAGCGTATCGGATTGTCCTGCTGCGCGATGGCGTGTCGATCTGTGTCGACCACGACGCGCATCTCCGCGCGCTCGAACAACGGATCCCGGGCACTGCCGGCTTCGTGCTCTACTTCCTTCGTTCGATCGATACGGCAGCGCAGCCGCAGCGGGATGTGCTGATCGCGACGGCCACCGAGTTGGTGGGCGGAATGGCCGGAGTCTGGGAGCCGATCTACGCGGCGCTCGACGCGCAGCGGGGTCCCGATGGTTCGATGACGCACTGGCCTGACATCACGCCACGCCACCGCCTCGCCCAGGCGATTGCGACCCTCAAGGAAGAAGGGCGCATGAGCACGAGGGTGATGGCGTTGGCGCTGACGCCGGGGGAGTGGTTGCTCGGGGTGATTGAGTAAGGGGCGAACTATGTGACGTCAGGCTCGGTACCGGAGCGCATCAACGCCGCGCCGTGTCCAAGACCGCAAGCAACTCCCGCACGCTCGCATCATTCATGAAATCATCGAGGAGCCGTGCCATCGGCCGCTGCCAGTTGGCGGTCTCCGACGATCGCGTGCCGGGGAGGTTCACGCCGCGCGATTCCAGCCAGAGATCCTCGAGCCAGGGGACCACCAGCGGACTCTCCGAGCGTCCCAGCCATGTGAAGAGCGCTGCGAGCATGGCGTGCGGATCATCGCTCGACGCGGCAAGCAGCGTCGCCAATCGCGCGATCGCCACACCGCGTGCCGCGCGCACGTCCTCCTCGGCTTCCGGGTGCAGCAATCCGGCGCTGAGCCGGTCGGTGATGTCCTCGCCTCTGAGCCAGCCGAGAAACGTCGGCGTGTCGTGCGTCCCGATGAGCGCAACATCACGCGCGCTCGGCCGGCGGATCGGCTCGGCTGACATCGCTGCGAACTGCGCCAGATACATCCCGCGGATCCCGTGGCGCGGCAACGCCGCGACAATCGCCTCCGGCACCGTGCCCAGGTTCTCGCCGACCACCTCGCACCGATGCCGATGCGACTCCAGCGTCAGCACCGCGAAGAGCTCCTCGGCCGGATACGACACGTAGCTCCCCTCATGCAGCCCCATCCCCTGGGGGATCCAGTAGAGTCGTGTCCACGCCATCACATGATCCACACGCAGCACGCCGGCCAGCGCCATCTGATGGCGAATGGATGCAGCGAGGTAGGCATGGCCCTCCCGCCGCGACGCGTCGGGAAGCAGTGGCGCAAACCCCCAATCCTGGCCACTCGGGAAGCCCGGATCGGGTGGCGCGCCGACGGCCATCTCGGGGGCGAAGAGCGACTGTCGTGACCAACTGTCGTAGCCATCAGGATGCACACCCACGGCGAGATCGAGCCCGAGCCGGAAGCCACTCGCATCGAGTCGCTCCCGCAGTCCGCCAAGTTGTGCCCGCACCATCGCCTGCGCCGTCAGGTGAAAGCGCATCTCGTCGAGATCGATGTCGCCTGCGACCAGGCGACCGGCGCGTGCCTCGGCAGGCCAGTCGCGCCAGTTGCGACCGAGTCGCTGCTGCGCACCACGGAAGGCCGCATAGCGAAGCAGCTCCGGGTCGTTCGCGAGCAACGCCTCGGGCACTTTCCCGTCGGCGAGCGCGGCACGAACTTCGGCATCGGCGCGCGTGACGTCGAGCCGCTCCGGCGCAGGCGTGGGCTCGTGTCGGTTACCGAGGTCGAGCAGCAACTCCGACCAGTAGAGCCGACTCACCGCCGAGTAGGGGCTCGGCTCCGGGTCGTCGCGGTTGAAGGTCGGCAGCAAGGGGAGCACGGTGACGAGGCCACCACCCTGTGCGCCGACCCAGCGGCAGAGCGATTCAAGGTCGCGCAGGTCGCCGATCGAGCGACTCCGCGCCGAACGCAGTGCCGCCAGCTGGATCCCCACCCCCCAACTGCGCGGCACTCCCGGTCGCCGGTATGCCTCGATCGGTGCCGCGATGACGGTGCACTCGGCCACTTCCCCGCCCTGTTCGACCTGCACACGGTGGTAGCCGAGCGGCAGACGATCCACCACACCGCGACGATGCTGCACTCCGGACTCGAGTGTGACAAGCGCCTCGTCGGGCAGCGGGGTGGCAGGCCATTCGCCCTCCCACGCGACCAGCACCGGTGGCAGATACTCCTTGGCGGCGCGCTCCTGATGCAGCCAGAGTGCCTGCGCAGCGTCATCCGGGTGGCGGATCGCCGCACCGAGCGCAGCACAGATCCGTACCAGGGTCTCGTCGCCGACGAGAACCTGTCGCCCGAGACCATCGTGGTACTCGGTCTGCACGCCCATGGCGTCGGCCAGGGCGTGCAGTGCCGATGGTGCGTCGATCGGTTCGATGCTACTCGTACTCC
The DNA here is from genome assembly GCA_038223815.1 of Gemmatimonadales bacterium. GTDB lineage: Bacteria > Gemmatimonadota > Gemmatimonadetes > Gemmatimonadales > GWC2-71-9 > Palsa-1233. The sequence goes on along the minus strand of JBBRGR010000022.1, from coordinate 5,398 downwards.
TGCATCACGACCGCCGTGCCGTAGCAGAGCACTTCGGTCACGCCGGGGAGGATCTCGTTCGCGTCGTAGCGCACGCCGATCACGGCATTCGCGCCCGCCATGTGCGCCTGCAACAGCATGGTGTCGAAGGCCTGTTGACGGGCACGCTCGGCGAGCGAGGTGAAGGCCGAGATGTTGCCCCCGAAGATCGTCTGCAACTTGCCGCCAAGCGTCCCGATCACCGAGCGGCTGCGGACGACGACCCCGCGCACCACGCCGAGGGAGTGGACCGTCTGGTAGCCTGGGATCTCGAACGCGGTCGTAGTCATCTCGTGCGGGACACTGTTGGCTTGCGTCAGGTCATCCATGGGACGGCTCGCGGGTCGGGGGAGGCGGACCTTGAAAGAAACACGCCGCAGCCCCTGGACGGGACCCCGGCGTTGATTCCTGAACCTGCGGCTGTCTAGGGCCGAACGGCCTTCCGACGGCGAGCCGCCGCCATCCCGGCCAGGCCGGTCGCCAGCAGCGTCATGGTCGCCGGCTCGGGAACGACATCATTCTCCCCGACGCGCGCGGCTTCGGCCAGGACGAAGTTGTCGATCGTCGGCCAGATGAAACCCGTACCGGGCTGCACCGACGACACCCTCAGGGATGCGACGGCAAAGACCGAGGTGAACGCGAAGAAGGTGGAGGTCGTGGTCGACGAGAGGAGAATGGGGGCGGAGATCAAGCCATTGATATCCGTCGCTTCCAGACGCATATCGCCCACGAGATAGGCGCCGGCGATATCGCTGGTGAAGAAGTTCCCGCCGACGCCAAAAATCCCCGTCCCGAAATTGTTGAACGTCGCCACATTCAATGCATTGTTGGTCGAGAGCCACGGGTCGCCAGAAGTACCTGCACCGAAGAAGTTGATGGGCGCGGACACCGTGTAGCTGAAGGCGCCAGCGTTCCGGTTGAGCGGACTGAGGGTCTGCACATCGAGGTTGAATCCATCGTAGCCATCCGTGCCGGTGGTGCCCACGGCGGCCTGAAAGGCACCCAGATCAGTGTAGGATGTGAACTGGGCTGACGCGGACATCGGCGCGGACATCGCCATAGCAGTCACCGCCGCCGCCTGCTTCACCACGTGCGTGAACTTCATGTTGCCTCACCAGGAATGGTGCTCTTGGGAAATACGAGGGCTGGCTGGAGTGTGGGGAACCCACCACAGATCGCGGTGGGCACGCCACACAAATCAGTCCTGAGCCGCTCACTCTCTTCACTAACCAGTGTTTGAGCCATCAAGCCGCAAGGAAGGTGCCGCCTACGGCTTCCAGATCCCCTTCGCCACATCCGGAAGAAATGCATCCAGCCCCCGCGGCGGGAAGGCCAGCGTCTTCTCCTGCTGGGCACTCATGTACGCGGTCATCAGGACCTGCATCACTTCGACGCCGTCATCAAAGGTCAGCAGCGGTTGCTCCCGCCCAAGGAAGACATTCACGAAGTGTCGGTTCTCGTTGACGTAGCCATACGCCGCCGCTTCGTCGGGCACCACCGGCATCAACCCCATCTCGGCGTTCTGCTTCTCGACCAGATCCTCGCCCGCTTTTCCGACCACCTCACGGGAGAAGAAGCAGTTGAGTTCGCTGTTGAGCGTGTTCCAGTTCATCGAGTACTCGGGGCCGAGCAGCTCCCCGCTGAGGCGGAGGCCGGCACCAACGAAGCTCCACGACGTGCTCGCCTCGCCGATCACCGTCAGCCCCTCGGGCGTCTCATAGGTGATGGTGACGCTCGCAAAGTCCTCGCTCGGCCGCTTGAGGTAATCCACCTCCTTGCCATAGCGCGCCTTGAGTTGCTTGGCATAGGCGGGGCGGCTCCACTTGAGCGACGCAATCCGCCCGTTGACACTCACTGGCTTGAGCGACGCGCGCGGCTTCCCCGGCTGCGTCAGGAGGAAGCGCACCACCTCGACCGAGTGGCACATCATGTCGTTGAGCACGCCGCCGCCCTGCTTGTCACCCTGCCAGAACCAGGCGTTGTGCGGCCCCGAATGCTCCTCGGCCGCGCGCGCCAGGTACGGACGGCCAGTCGTGCTCGCGCCGCGCGCCCAGATCAGGTCACGCCCACGCACAATCCCGGGCGAGAAGAGCTGATTCTCGAGGTAGCCATGTTTGATCCCTGCCTTGGTCACCAGCTTGAGCACCTGCTTCGCCTCGGCGACGCCGCGCGCCAGCGGCTTCTCGCAAGCGATGCCGAGGAGCGTCCCCTTGCCACTGGTTACCGCGGCGCAGATCTCCTCGACATTCTCGATACGCGCCTGATTGGGGCCGCAGAGCCAGATCGCGTGGATCTCCGGGTCGGCCACCATCTCGGTGATGCTCTTGTAGGCCTTGGCTGGCCCGACATTGAGGTCGTTGGCGAGCTTGGCGGCCGAGGCGGCATTCTTCTGGTTCGGGCTCCAGATGCCGCGCACGTCGGCGTCCCGCACCGCCTGCATCGCCTGGATGTGGAAGCGGGTGTTGAAGCCGGAGCCGATGAAGCCGATGCCGAGGCGGGTGGGGATACGCATATACTCTCTGCTATTGATGGATGATGAAAAATCGATGATCGATGCTCGATGATCGATGATCGATCATCGAGGATCCATCATCCCGCCGTCCTCCGGTAGGCCTCCGCCGAGCAGCCCGTCCATTGCTGCACGGGGACATTCCCCACGTAGCCGAGATCGGTGATGCCGACTTCGGAGGTCCAGTAGCCGGAGGCGCTGAAGTCGCGGAAGGAGTTGAACCACGCCACGCCATGGCTGAACTCGGCCTTGGCGCGCGCCGGGTAGGCGATCTCATCGAGCATCGCGCGTCGCTCGGCGTCGCTGGCGGTGACGAAATCCCTGGTCGTGCGACGGCGCATCTCGTGGTCGAGCCAGGCGAGCCCACCGCGGTGCGCCACGCGCATGCCGGCTTCCATCTCGAGGAAGGTGTCCATGAAGTCCGCCACGCCGGCCTCGGTGGCCGATCCGCCGCGCGCATCCTTCGGGAAGATGTAGTCCACGAGGACTTTCACCGTCTCGTACTCGTGCGCCGTGTAGATCCTGGGCTGGAAGGCGCCCGTTGCCCTGCGCGCTGCCGAGGCCGTGCGCGTAGCCTCGGTCGCTTGCGCCGGTGTCGGCAGGAGGAACGCGCCACCGGTGGCGGCAAAGGCGGCGAGAAGTTCGCGCCGCGAGAGTTCGTTGCTCACAGCTTTCCCTCCTTCCGCTGCTGGGCGATGTAGCGTGAGGTGCGCATCGAGAGGGCGAGAATGGTCCAGGTCGGATTCTTGTCGGCCTGCGAGACAAACGGCCCGCCATCGGCCACGAAGAGATTCCTGCAATCCCAGGCCTGGCAGTTGCTGTTGACCGCCGACGTCGTGGGGTTGTCGCCCATGCGGACGCAGCCGAGCTCGTGAATGATCGCGCCACCCGTGGCGATGCCGTAGCCCTGCTCCTTGGTCGGCATGGTGGAGCGGACCTCGGCGCCCATCTCCTTGAGCACCGTGCGGAAGGTCTCCTGCATGTGCTTGACCTGGAGATACTCGTGATCGCTCCACTCCCAATGGAAGCGGAGCACCGGAATGCCCCACTGGTCCACGGTGCGCGGGTCGAGTTCGCAGAACGACTTCTCGTTGGGGATCATCTCGCCGCGGCCGGAAAAGCCGATCGTGGCACCCCAGTACTTGCGGTACTCGTCCTTGAGTGATGCACCGTACCCGCCGCCGCCCGCGTAGTTCTGGATGCCGCCCATGAAGCCGTAGCCCGGCATCCCCATGCCACCCCAGATCTCGATATGGTAGCCGCGCGGGAAGTCCAGCTTCTTGTTGTCGAGCCACCACGGCATGTAGAGGTGCGCACCGCCGACGCCGTCGCAGTTGTGGCGCGGCATGTCCACCAATGAGGGGACAAAGCCACCGACGTCGGTGCCGGTGGTATCAGTGAGATACTTGCCGACCATGCCGCTCGAGTTGCCGATCCCTTGGGGGAACTTGCTCGACTTCGAGTTGAGCATGATGCGCGCGGTCTCGCACGCAGAGGCGGCCAACACCACCACCTTCGCCTCGACCTTCTCTTCCTTGCCGGTCAGCTTGTCGATGAAGATCACGCCATCGGCCAGGCCGTCGCGGTTTACCGAGACCTCGCGCACCATCGCATCGGTGCGGATGGTGAGCAGTCCCGACTGCATCGCCGGAAAGATCAGGACATTGGGCGAGCTGAAGTTGGCGTTGACCGAGCAGCCGCGATTGCACTGCCCGCAGTAGTGGCAGGCGGGGCGGCCGTTCTTCGGCTTGGTGAGGATCGAGAGCCGTGATGGGATGCAGGTGACCTTGTGCTTGTCGGCCGCGCGCTTGACGACGGTTTCCCAACAGCGCGGCTTGGGTGCCGGCAGGAAGTTGCCGTCGGGATGGTTGTAGAGCCCCTCGCGGCTGCCGAAGATGCCGATCAGATCGTCGACTTCGTCGTAGTACGGCTTGATGTCGTTGTACGAGATGGGCCAGTTGTCGCCGAGGCCGTCCTTGTCCTTCCCCTTGAAGTCTTCAGGGCCGAAGCGCAGCGAGATGCGACCCCAGTGGTTGGTGCGTCCGCCGAGCATGCGGCCACGCCACCAATTGAAGCGGCTCCCCGGTGCCGTGGTGAACGGCTCGCCCGGGATGTTCCAGCCGCCGATGCAGGCATCGTGTTCGCCAAAGGGACGTTCCGGCGTGCTCGCGCCGCGCCTGGCTGTGTCCCATGGCTGGGTGAGCATGCTCGAATCCTTGGTATTGTCCCACATCCCCCCGGCTTCGAGGAGGAGGACCTTGGCGCCGGCCTTGGTGAGTTCGTGGGCGGCCATGCCGCCACCGGCGCCGGAGCCAACGATCACCGCGTCGTAGACGTCGCGTCGTGCAAGGAAGGTCATGGGGGACCAGATGTTTGAGGAGCGGGAGGGCTGCGGGACAGCAACTCTGAAAATTACGCCGATTCGGGGCCCCTGTCATCCCGACGCGTCTCCATCCTGATCCCAAGGGTGGAATTTGCGGTCAATCTATCAACACCAGGTACGGATGGGCGAACTTCCTCCCTTCTACTTTGCGCACCGGCCGCCCGATCGGCAACTGCTGCCGTGGTTTGCGCAGTATTGGTCCTTCCTGGTCCGGGAGGGTGCGCCTTCGGTGCACCCCATGCCGCCGGACGGGTCGACCTCGATCTCGCTGCAGGTCGGCGGGCACCCAGTCTGGACGGTCCCCGCGTCGAGGGGGGACTCCGCGCGTCGGCGTGGGCCGCCGTCGCGGCGCGGGGACGATGGCGGGCGGTATCTCGGCCTCGGCCGACTCGGCCTGCCGGCGCATCCCGCGCGGGCGGTTGGCGTACCAGCCATAGTACCGCGTGGTCACGTGGCCTTTGTCCGGAATGTGCACCAGCACCCGGGCC